>DATFCK010000188.1:0-6722 GCA_035253185.1 Chthoniobacterales bacterium
GCAAGTTTCTAAACTTGCCTTTTTAATTCTTGCCTGGTTCGCAAGTTGAAAACTTGCGCCACATGGTCCGGCTGCGCCGGCCGGCCTTTAGCCCTGATGGGAAAAGGCCAGGTCGTAGCGACCTGGCCTCTCGGTTAAGTGTTATCCTTGTGTGGGACAGCTCCAATAAAACTATTTGGAGTATCCTGTGCTGGCTGTAGTTGTGACCGCAGCTTCTTTCTTCTGCGCACAAGCCCCCAAGGTTAAAGCACTGGCCGCTACGGCCACGATCATGATCGCTTTGACAAATTTCAATGTATCTCGCCTCCTTTCCCCGCCGGTTGCTCCGCCTGTTTAGGCAAGGAAACTCCTCTGCGCAACGCTTTTTCTCGATTTTTTTAACTCCGGCCCAAACAGGCAGTTAGTCAATGATTCGAACCGGAGTGCCCTCCTGGACGAGGTCAAATAACTCAATTACATCCGCGTTTCGCATACGAATGCAGCCGTGGCTGTCCGGTTCCCCGATGCGAGCCTCGTGTTTCGTCCCGTGTATATAAATGTAACGGTCCTTGGTATTGGCGTTATGCCGTTCGACACCCTCCAGCCAGAGAATGCGCGACGTGATCAGGTCTTCAGTGTCCGGCAGGGGATCTTCGGGCCGGAGCGGAATGCGGCTCCGGAAAATGGTCCCGGGCGGCATGCCCGACCCGATTTTTTCCGCAATTCGAAAACGACCTAAAGGGGTTTTCAGACTCCCCTCTTCTGTGCCCAGGCCAAATCGGGAACTGGAAATCGGATACGTCCTGGTGAGCCTGCCGCCGCAGCGGAGTCGCAGTTCCTGATCCGCGATGGAAATCTCGAGGTCGCACGGCTCGTGCTTCAACGGCGCTGCCGGCGTCCGTTTTTTCCGATGTGTTTTGACCGTTCGTTTTTGCATCGTCGTCCCGGAACGTTACGTTAGGGCCGCTTGAAAACGTATCACATCGCGGTGGTGGGAGCGACCGGTGCGGTTGGCACCGAACTGATGCGCGTTTTGGAAAAACGATCATTTCCCGTAGCCAGCGTCCGCCCGATCGGATCGGCCCGCTCGGCCGGCAAGACGATCCCGTTTCGTAACGAACCAATCCCGGTCGAACAGTTAGGCGACGACTCCTTTAAAAATGTAGACATCGCATTTTTCAGCGCCGGTAGCGAACTCTCGCGCAAGCTCGTTCCAACCGCGCGCGATGCCGGTGCCGTAGTGATCGATAACTCGCCCGCATTCCGAATGGATCCCGAAGTTCCACTGGTCATACCGGAGATAAATGGCGAGGACGTGCAGAAGCACAGAGGTATCATCGCGAATCCAAACTGCACTGCGGCGGTGGCGTTGATGGCGATTTATCCGCTCCACCGGGTTTTTGGTGTCCAGCGTGTGATTGGCTCGAGTTATCAGGCGGTTTCGGGCACCGGCGCACGCGCAATCGCTGAGTTAACCGACCAAATACAGGCCAACGTCGAGCGTCGACCAACAAAAACGGAGGTTTATCCGCATCCGATTGCGTTCAACGTCCTGCCCCACATCGGATCGTGTCTACCCACCGGCTATACCAGTGAAGAAGAAAAATTTCAGAGTGAAGGCCGCAAGATCATGCACTTGCCGGAATTTCGCGCATCAGTGACCTGCGTGCGAGTTCCGGTTTATCGCGCGCATTCGGTCGCGGTAAGTGCGGAATTCAGCCGCCCGGTTTCAGTCGACCAAGCTCGCGAAGTTTTGGCCAAGGCTCCGGGACTCGAACTACTGGACGACACGCCTAACAACTCCTATCCAATGCCCCTATTCATGGCTGGCCAGGACAATTGCGCGGTGGGACGGGTGAGACGGGATTGTGCGTTCGATAATGGGCTTTCTTTTTGGGTGGCCGGCGACCAGTTGCTCAAAGGAGCCGCCTTGAACGCGGTGCAAATCGCCGAACTTCTCTAACCGGCGCGCGGCTTTACGGAAACAAGACGGCCCCGGGGTGTGCCCGGGGCCGCCGAAAGCAAGTTTGATTTGTATAGACTAGGGAGTCGGTGCCGGAGAGGCCTCGCCTTGGCCCTGACCCTGGCCTTGCCCGCGACCCTGACGATTCCCTCTACCCTGCCCCTGGCCCTGACCTTGGCTTTGCCGGCGTTCTCCACCTTGCCCCATGTCCTGGCCCTGCCTTTGACCACGACCCTGGCGATGAGGCCCACCCGGTTCGCCCTGGACGTCACCAGGCGCGCTTGGAGCCGGGCGATTGCGGAACTGGCGGCCCTCGCGCTGTTGGCGGCCGGCGCCACGCCCTGCTGCCTCTTGGTCGTTCGGCCC
The DNA here is from genome assembly GCA_035253185.1 of Chthoniobacterales bacterium. GTDB lineage: Bacteria > Verrucomicrobiota > Verrucomicrobiia > Chthoniobacterales > UBA10450 > DATFCK01. Next base: position 2,309 of record DATFCK010000188.1, read on the forward strand.
CTGGCTCATCGCTGCCGGCTGGTCCCCTTGGCCGCGGCGGACATGCCGACCGTTATTCTGCTGAGACTCGTCTCCCTGGCCAGTGACGGTATCGGGTGAGCCGGCCCCTCTGGCGGCCGCCTCGGGTTGCGCGGCAGTGCCGGTTGCAGCGGTGTCTTGCTCCTGCTGTGGAGCTCGGTCACGGTTTCGGCCTTGGCCGCGTCCGCGACCCCGCCGTCCTTCCTGGGCGGTTGAGTCACCCGGTGAGGCGGCCGGCTGGGTAGCTGTTCCTGTCGCATCCGGTGACCCTGCGGGGCTTGCTGCCGCACCCGCCACATCATGTCCGCCCTTCTTGCCTTGGCCTCGGCGCCCGCGGCCCTGTTTAGATTGTGCATTATTGTCAGCGGGGTTCACCGCTGCCTGGCCGGCTGCGGCTCCAGCTGTACTGGCCGCTGCCGCTGTCCCGGCACTTCCGGCATCAGGCGGACTTGCGGCGGTTGCGGCCGGACTGCTTCCTGCCGCTGCCGGGCTGGCAGCAGCAGCACCCTGTGCGCCTTGTGCACTGGTTGCCGCCTGGACGTTCTGCCGATTCTGATTACGAAGCCGTTGCTTGAATTCAGTCTGGGCTTTTTCATCACCCACAACGGACCATCCTCGGTCAATCTTGGCGGCTGCGACCTTGGTTTTGATATTCTGCGGGGCTGCCTGCCTGGCGGGACGTGCGACCCTGGACGGCGCGGCCACTACCAGGCGATCGCCCTGAACTTTGGTCAGGGCACCACTCTTGGCCGCTGCCGTAACATCCACATTCTGCTGCCGCTCCAGGCGCAAACGCTGAATCGGCCGCGCAGCGGTTTGGTTAACGACGTTAATGTCAGGCCCGTAGTTATAAACGGTGTTATTCTGATAGGTAATGTTAGTGACGTTAACGGTCTGCTGAATGTAAGTAACATTTTGAGTCGGCGCATAAATTCGCTCTCGAAGCACCGGCTCGCCAATGTAGCGAACGTCCACGAAATTGTAATAGGCCGGGCCGATATTGAACTCCACGTCGATGTGCCCGGTAATCGGTCGACTTTCGACAACGCTAATTGTCTCCGGGGGCAGCGGCGCCCACCCGATATACTGGCCCCCAGTCCGCCATGAGACCCAGGCCGGTCCCCACTCAAGATCGGCATCGCGACCAGGCACCCAAACCCACCCGTAATCACTCAAGCGTGCCCAACGCCCATAATGATATGTGGCCCATCCGAAATCTTCGTAAGACACCCACGTCCAACCCAGATCGGTATAAGCCCAATAACCATCGGCGTACGGTCGCCAGCTGGTATTGCTTACGGCAACGCTCGGCTGCCAGCAATATCCGTAATCGGATACTTCAATCCAGCTGCCGCCAGAGAGGTTGCTATAGAAAAAATCAACGGAGACGTCGGCATTGGCCCCGCGCGGCGCTGCCAGCAAAAACGTCCCCACTGCCAGGGACAATAATATTTTCTTCATAGACTCTAAGGTTTCGTGTCAGAGCTTGGACTTAGCTCCCGAGACTTTTATTCAGAGTGAAACTCCGGCCTTTCGGGGCTGAGACGGCGCCTCGGCAAGGCGAGGCGATTGGATCAACGGGGGCGAAGCACCAAAAACGAGCGAACCCGGTGGCGACAAACTGACATCACCTGTGGCTGATTCGGGTCGAGCGACGAAACGATTTTGTTGTACTCCTCGACCGAGGAGATCGGCTGCTGGGCTACTTCCTCGATCACATCTCCCTTTTGGAGTTCGGCAATTCCGGCATTCGGGTCGATATCGGTAATAACGACACCGCGAACGCCGTTGGGCAAATCCAGTTGTCTCGCCAGATCAGGTGTGAGCTCGCCGACCGTTATTGCGGACAAAACGCCGGCCCGGTCGTTATCTTCTTCATCGGGCTGGACGGGTGGTGGGCGCATTGGCTGCCGAGACCGAGGCTGATTTGGCTGCGACGGCTGCGGAGCTCGCGTCAGATAGTCTACCGGCTGCTCTTTTATCTCAGCGGTCACCTTCATTGGCTTGCCGTCGCGCACCACTTCAAGATCAACCTTCTTGTTTAATTCAATCTGTGAGACTAACGACCGCAATTGAGTAATGCTCTTGACGTCGCGACCGTCAAATTTGCGGATCACATCTCCTCGTTGCAACCGTGCTTCCGCGGCCGGCGACCCGGGCACGACATCATCTATAATGACACCGTCGTCGCTGGCAGGCTGGTTAGGCGGCAACGGCCGCGATTGAATACCCAGATAACCGCGGATGATGCGACCCTGTTTGAGGAGACTTTCCAGGGCTACCCGCACAGTGTTGGAGGGGATGGCAAATCCGATTCCCTGGGAACCCCCGCTGCGCGAAATGATGGCCTGATTGATGCCCACAACTTCACCGCGGAGATTAATTAGAGGCCCGCCGCTATTTCCCGGGTTAATCGCAGCGTTAGTCTGAATAAGATCGCTGAATGCATCAGCCCGGTTAGGCCGGCCCTTTGAACTGATGATGCCGTCAGTCACGGTCTCTTCGAAGCCGAATGGGTTTCCTACCGCCAGAACAAAATCTCCTACCTGAATCGAATCCGAATCGGCCAGGGTCAGCGGCTTAACTCCGGGATTGTCGATTTTCAAGACCGCCAGGTCTACTTCAGCGTCAGACCCCACCAGGCGCGCTTTCTTGACCTGTCCATCGCTCAGCATCACTTCAACTTCATCCACCTGATCCACCACGTGATTATTGGTGATGATATGGCCCTCCTGCGTAACGATTACGCCCGAACCGAGAGAGTTTTGAACCATCGATTCGTCCCGCGGCCCACCGAACCGGCGCGAGTTGGGGAAAAAGAATTCGAATGGATCGAGCTGGGTTTGCCGGCGCAAACTGATCTTCTTGGAAGTCTTTATCGATACCACCGCCGGGATCACACTGTTGACCAACTCCCGACGTTCCCGATTTAGCGATTCAAGCGACGCGACCTGCTTCGGGTTAATGACCGGTTCACTGGGGAGGGTATATTTCTCCGGGTCCCGCCGCGCCGCTGCCACCGGGTTCAGCGTTCCGTGACGCATCCGGTAATCATAAAGCGCCGAAATTGCGATGCTTATGAGCGCAACAAAAAGGAAGAATTTCAGTAAATTTTTCATCAGCTGACGTTCGAAAAAGTCTTTCCCTGTTCGACAGTTAACTGCTGAAAACGTTTATTTTGTGGCATTTCCAATTGTGGGTCTGAATGCAGGATCTCGAGAGCGGCATTTCGCGCTGTTCGCATCAGTTCCGCATCCCGGCGAAGATTACCCAACTTCAGCGGCGGTAAACCACTTTGCGCCGTACCCAGCAGATCTCCCGGACCGCGCAATTCCCAATCCGCGTCGGCGATCTCAAAACCATTGCTGGTCTTTTCCAACACACTGAGTTTTTCCATTGTTTCAGGAGCCTTATCGTTCGTTAGGAGGATGCAATAAGATTTGTGTTCGCCCCGGCCGATCCGGCCTCGCAGCTGGTGAAGTTGGGCCAGCCCAAACCGCTCGGCATTCTCAATCAACATGACGTTGGCGTTAGCTACGTCAATGCCCACCTCAATCACGGTAGTGCTGATTAATGCCCGGGTCGCGCCGGTGCGGAAGCGTTGCATGATGGCGTGCTTTTCGTCCGCCGCCACGCGTCCGTGCAAAAGTTCACACCGAAAAGGAGTAAGGCGCTGGCGCCATTGCTCATACTCAACCGCCGCGGCTTTTACGTCGAGTTTGTCACTTTCATCGATCAAGGGATAAATGACGTAGATCTGCCGGCCCGCTTCGAGCTGACTGCGAATGAATGCCAGGACCTCGGCGAGTTTCGTTTCGTCCCGAATCGCGGTTACGATCCTGCCCCGGTTCCCCGGCATTTCATCGATAACCGAAACATCGAGGTCACCGTAAACGGTCATCGTTAGGGTGCGCGGAATTGGAGTTGCAGTCATCACCAAAACGTCCGGCACCGGTTCGCGATCGGTTAGGCGGGCGCGTTGGGCGACGCCGAATTTGTGTTGTTCGTCGATAACGACCAGGCCGAGATTGGAGAAAGGCACGGAGTCGTATAACAGGGCGTGAGTACCGATGATGATCTGCGGCGCGTCGACAGACCCGCCCTTGTTCGGGGAGCACAGGCTGCCAGCCTGTTGGTCGCGGCAGCCTGCCGCGACGACCTCGTGCTGATCAGTTAGGCCTGGATACCAAAGCCAGCAGTAACTTCCATCGTCTGCCGCAACTCGGGCTTGGACAGGATTGCCGAGTATGTATTCAAATTTCTGTTGCAGGTCGGTTTCAGAGCGAATCAGGCGGTCGAAAGATTCTGTCTCCCAAACTGACCCTGTCGTTCCTTCCAGTTTGTTTATGCGATTTGCCGTGTACGACTTAATGCTGTGCAGGATCTTGGAAAGCCG
>DATFCK010000189.1:0-2112 GCA_035253185.1 Chthoniobacterales bacterium
ACGATGGCCAGCTGGAGATGTTATGTCGAGCAATTTACAGCGAATTGGTCGAGTTGGATTTCGGTAGAAGACTGCGTCCACCAGCCTTTCAAACCGCGGGTTCGTTACCGAGAGGATCGAGGCAGTTTATCTACTTTTGATCTCGGCAACGCCTCCTCGCGGCAGCAGGAGACCTTCAACCATTGCGCTGCGAAGGTTCCGCCCAGGAACTCCTTTCAAATTCAGTGCTTCCGGACTGCCTCGGTCCAAACGCACGACCCCATGGGTGGGGCTTTTGGCGGTGCGGCCTCTTCTTTCTCTCTTGAATTACCAGCTTCGAACTTGGAGCAGCCCGCATGGTGAAGTTGTTCACACGCCCATGGAACGCAATACGGTAAACATCGCAAGGAGAACAATTTACATACGAAAAAGTTGTGAACGAATTCCCGTGCAATCGGCATGGCGTCTTTATTAAACTGGTGTGACTCGCGTCTTTAGACCCGACCCTAGATATGATTAAGCAAGCTTTTTTGAGAACAGTTATCACCTTTGCCCTGACTGGGGTGACAGCAGGCGCCTTCGCAGGGACGGCATCACTACGCGACAGCAAGGACGTCAAGCAAGTGGTTCAGGAACCCACGCCGGCCGCGATGTGCGATTGGACCGGGCCTTATGTTGGAGTGCATGCCGGCGGACAATTCGGTGATAGTGTCACCCACGACTTCGCCACCGGTCGCGTGTTCGGCTACGACCAGTCCGGGTTCAATGGCGGCTTACAGGTAGGCTACAACTTTCAATGGAACTGGCTGGTGCTCGGCCCGGAGATCGATGTTGGTTACATGAATGTTGAGGGCGAAGGCGTGGAACCGCGGTTTCCCAATGTGCGCGGTGAAACCGACAGCGATTTCTACACCACCATGAGAGGACGCATTGGTGTCCGATTGAATTGCGGCGGCTGCTGGCTGTTGTACGCAACCGGCGGTGCCATCGGAATGAATTACACCACGCGATATCATGTTGATCCCAATTTCTTTGATGCTCGCGGTAACGACTTCAACTGGGGTTACACCGTCGGTGGCGGGGTGGAACGGAAAATCGGCCGTCATTGGTCGGTTAAAGCGGAGTATCTGTATTTCAGCACCGACGAACAATCGTTCGGCGAACCGATCGCGGGGGTGCCGGTTGATTTCCGGGCAGAGAGTCGCGGGCACATCATCCGCGGCGGATTGAATTACCAATTTTAAAGTCGGCGAGTCGCGCCGACAGCAGATCCTCTGATTAGCACCGGTTTCCGCCCGGTAATTTTGGGCAACCGCAAAGCGGCCGAGCACCGCCGCGCTCCAAAATCTTATGATAAGGCCGGAACCCTTTCGTACCTGTTCAAAATGGCATTGACCAAACCATTCGGGTAATCAGACGCGATTGTCTGGTGTTATGGAACTCGAAACTTTACGCGATTTATACGTTCACGAACTGAAAGACCTTTATAGTGCCGAGCAGCAGTTGATCAAAGCGCTGCCGAAAATGCGGAAAGCTGCCAGCAACCGCAGCCTGGCGGCAGCATTCAATCAACATCTTGAGCAAACCAAACGGCAGGCCAAACGGCTGGAACAGATTCTAAAGCGTCACGACGAATCGACCCGTGCTCCGAAATGCGAGGGGATGGAGGGCTTGATCAGTGAAGGAGACAAAATGGCCAGCGAAAATGCGCAGGATGACGTGCGCGACGCCGGCCTGATCGCTTCCGCTCAGCGGGTCGAGCATTACGAAATCGCCGGCTACGGATGTGCTCGCACTTATGCGGAATTGTTAGGCGACAGGCAGGGTGCACGGCTTCTTGATACAACGCTTCGCGAGGAAGCGAACACCGACAAGAAACTGACCAAACTGGCCAAATCGCTGATCAATGTGAAAGCGAAGAAGGCGCCGAAACGGAGACCAGATGCCGAAGAAGGGATGACCGGCGCGATCCGGCGTGTGGTCTCGAAGATTACCGGCGACGGTGGTTAGGCGCGCGATGTGATTGCGCGGTGGCTCCGGGAAATTTGTAGCGGCGGTCACGACCGCCGAACTTATCACGTATTTCGGCGGTCACAGACCGCCCGCTACAGAAGATCAGCGTGCTTTTTCGCG
>DATFCK010000190.1:0-6309 GCA_035253185.1 Chthoniobacterales bacterium
CGTTCAACTGCGGATACAACGGCGCTATCCCCGCCGCGAGCCGCATCATCTGGGCGCAATGTTCCACCAAACCGCCGCGACGGGCGTGATGGTAATTCCGGGCCGCAGCGGTGCGCCGAAAACGTTCACCCCATTCTCCAATAAATGTTTCACACAACATCCGCAGCCGCGGGTCGTTAATCCGGGCACATGTCTCGATGATGAAGTTCCAGTCGTTTTCCTGTTTGATCCGCAGCTCAGCGGGCCCCTGCAACAACTCGCCGATTTCCTGGTCGGTTAACGGGCGCACTGTCCAATTGGGCGCACGCGCTTCGAGACCAAACTGCGAGTGCTGACGGAATTCGGCCGTTAGTTCGAGAAATTCACCGCCGGAAAAGTCGCTGCATGTTTTGAACGTCGGGTGGTCACTCCACACCCGTAGCGCCATCCGATCACACGCATCCGCCAGACCCAATTCGCAGTAAGGCTGTTGTTCACGCGTCGTTTTCGCCGCCATGGATTCGACCTGGACATGAACCCGCGCACTAACAGGTCCCTTCTGGGCCGCTCGCCGAATCTCAGTGAGGCTCATTAACTGCGGTGTCATTGCGATCCGCTAATCTAATGCAGTTTCGCCACAGATGGACACCCAGATTCGAGGGTACAGAATCCTCCTTATCGGTGTGAATCTGTGTTGATCTGTGGCAACGCTTCTACTTCGCGGCTTCGATCACGCCGCAGGCGATTCGCCCACCAGAATTACCGGAAGGATCGGTTTTGAGATCGTCCGCCTTCTCGTGAACAACCACCGATTTGCCAATGATCGAATCGGCGCCGCTCAGTGCCATTTTGCCTTTCCAATGAACGTGCGCTTTGCCGTCCTTTCCGGCTTCGATGTTTCCTAAATCGCCTTCATGTCGCTCGGCGCCGGTTGGCCCGCCGTGATGTTTCTTGGATGGGTTGAAGTGCGCGCCGGCCGACGCTGCATCCGGCGCGGAACAGTCGCCTTTCTCATGAATATGGAAACCGTGCGTGCCAGGCGTGAGGTTCTCGATATCGCCGTGCACTTCCACGTCATCGCCTGCCTTCGTGAAAGTGATCGTTCCGGTAACCTTGCTGCCGGACTTCGGTTCGAGCTTGGCGGTCGCTTTGGTAATATCCTGCGCAAACGCGGCCGACACCGCCGCGCACAAGAACATCGTGAAAATTAGAAGTGGTTTCATTCCCAAGGCTAGGCCGCTTTGGGCGAAACACAAAATGCCGGGACGAATTTATACGGTTTTTCTCTCAGGAATTTGATGACGCTGATGCCGTGCGGTCGCAATTGTCCAATCGCCGCTACCGACAACCTCAGGATGCATCACACCTCGTGCTCCAACCGCGCGAGGTAGCGGCGGTTCACCGAACCGCCATGGCATTGACCCTTTGGGGAACCATGGCGATTGAGGTCAATCGCCGCTACCGAACCTCAGGCGCAGCAGCGCTGCGTCGTCCCCGATCCCGCGGAGCAGCGATCCGACCGCCGGGACCGCGCCCAGGATGCGGGAGGCAATCGTTTTTCTAACTAGGCGCGGTAACCGCCTACATCATTAATCCAGCAGCCGTCGATCGAGCCCCGCGTAGGCATCAATCCGCCGATCGCGCAAAAACGGCCAGTGCGTCCGATGCTGATCGACCTTCTGCCAGTCGACCTCGCCGATAACGATCTCCTCGCGGTCAACCGACCCTTTGGCAATTATTTCGCCGTCGGGACCACAAAGGAAGCTTTGGCCCCAGAATTCGATACCGTCGCCACCGGCCGGTGCTTCATGACCGATCCGATTCGCCACCCCGACATAACAACCGTTGGCGATGGCGTGACCGCGTTGAACGGTTTCCCAGGACGAATGCTGGGCTTTTCCGAATTCTTTCTTTTCCGCCGGATGCCAGCCGATCGCGGTCGGATAAAAAATAATCTCCGCACCTTGTAATGCGGTTAGGCGGGCCGCTTCCGGATACCATTGGTCCCAGCACACGCACACGCCGATGTTTCCGCGCTGCGTTTTCCAGGCCTTAAATCCGAGGTCTCCGGGAGTGAAATAAAACTTCTCGTGGTAGAGCGGATCATCCGGAATGTGCATCTTGCGATACTTCCCTAACAACTCGCCGCTCGAATCAATAACGGCGGCGGTGTTGTGATACAAGCCGGCGCTTCGTTTTTCGAACAAGGAGGCAACGATCACCACGCCTAACTCTTTGGCCAGATCGCCCAGCGCCGAGGTGCTGTTTCCGGGAATCTCCTCGGCCAGTGCGAAGTTGGCGTGTTCTTCAGTCTGACAAAAATACTGGGACCGAAACAATTCCGGCAGACACACAATTTTCGCCTGTTGATTCGCGGCTTCGCGCACCAATGCCACCGCGTGATCAAAATTCTTCTGCGGCTCAGGTCCGCAGCGCATCTGCACTAATGCGATTTTGGTGGGACCAATTTTACTCATTTTTTTACCACGGAGAACACGGAGATCACACAGACAGATTCCAGGCAATTGTCCCGCTTGCAACTATCGGGGAACACAGGCTGGCAACCTGTGGCTCCCCGATCCGAATCCGCGCTTAGCCTTCGCACGCGCAACGCCGGAGTCAGTCGCGATGACGCTGATCAGTTTCAAATTCACGGCATCGACGCGAGCTTTTCTGGGGAGCGCACGCTTGTAGCGTGTCGGTTTCGGCATTTTGCCGAAACGGTCTTTCGAAAGTTCGCGATGGCAGAATGCCATCGCCAGCACGCCAGAGGCGTGGGCTCCCCGGGCAAACCAGTCCACGATTATTGTGGTTACGGTGTCCTTTCCGGGGAGCACAGGCTGCCAGCCTGTTGCCGTCGGCAGCTTGCCGACGGAGTCTTAAAGTTCGTCTCGGCAAGCTGCCGAGACCAGGAGGCTGGCAGCCTGCGATCCCCAAACGCAGGTGCGGCTGTGTCGCAGATTGATGTTTGGTGATTCCCTGGCGCCTGGATTTGGGATTTGGTGCTTCCGGTAAGTCGTGCGTTGGGTGCGCGCTACTTGCCGGCGTGATATTCCTGAAGACTTCGCACCCGTAACTTGCTTTTCTGAAGTGAACGAATGCCATTAGCGCTGGCCATCGCTGCGCGAACGGTAGTCATGATCGGAATCTTTTGGGCCAACGCCGCGTTCCGAATCACCACTTCGTCCTGACGCGGGATCTTGCCGCTGGGGGTGTTGATGATGAAATCGATATCGCCGTTTTTCACCCGGTCCAGAACATTGGGACGGCCTTCCCGGATCTTGAAGACCTTCGTTACCGGCACATCGGCTTTGGCCAGCACTTCCGCGGTGCCGCTGGTGGCAATAATGCCGAATCCAAGCTTAACAAACTCCGACGCGACAGGAATCACCGCCTGTTTGTCGCTTCCTTTCACACTAACGAACACATTGCCCGACGTGGGCAGGGCCGGCGGCGCTGCCATCTGTGATTTGGCGTAGGCTAAACCCAGATCCTCGTCGATGCCCATTACTTCGCCGGTCGACTTCATTTCCGGACCGAGAGCGATATCGACGCCCTGATATCGCAGGAAGGGAAATACCGCTTCTTTTACCGCGTAATGTTTTGGCACTACTTCCTTCGTAAATCCGAGTTCGCGCAAACTCTTGCCGACCATCACTTTCGCCGCCAATTTCGCCAGCGGAACGCCAATCGCTTTGCTCAGGAACGGCACGGTGCGTGACGCGCGCGGATTTACTTCCAGCACGTAGACGTCCTCGTCCTTGATTGCAAACTGCACATTCATCAGGCCGCGCACATTTAGCTCGCGAGCCATGGCTTTGGTGGCGGACGAAATTTCGTCCAGCACATTCTGACGCAGGGAGAATGTCGGAATGACGCAGGCGCTATCGCCACTGTGAATGCCGGCTTCCTCGATGTGCTCCATGATGGCGCCGATCACGACCGTTTCGCCGTCGGCGATGCAATCAACGTCGACCTCGATGGCATCCTCCAGAAAGCGATCCACCAGAACCGGTCGATCCGGGGTGACGTCGGCGGCGGTGGACATGTAACGACGGAGATCTTTCTCGTTGTAAGCGAGTTCCATGGCGCGGCCGCCCAGAACGAACGATGGCCTAACAAGAACCGGATAACCGATTTTGTTGGCGATCGCGATCGCTTCGTCCACGCTCACCGCGGTGCCATTGGGAGTTTGACGTAAACGAAGTTTATCCAGCATGGCGGCGAACAGCTTGCGGTTTTCCGCGGTCTCAATGCTCTCGGGCTGAGTGCCAAGAATCGGCACGCCGGCGGCTCTCAACCCGTTCGCCAGATTGAGCGGCGTTTGCCCGCCGAATTGAACGAACACGCCTTCCGGCTTCTCCTGATCGTAGATGTTGAGCACATCTTCCAGGGTCAACGGTTCGAAATAAAGTTTGTCGCTGGTATCGTAATCAGTCGAAACCGTTTCCGGATTCGAATTCACCATGATGGTTTCGTAACCCAGCTCCCTCAGCGCGAAAGCCGCGTGCACGCAGCAGTAATCAAATTCGATGCCCTGGCCCACCCGGTTAGGCCCGCCCCCCAGAATGATTACCTTCCGTTTCCCGCTTTCCCGACGTTCGTTCTCGTCGCCGTAAGTGGAATAGTAATACGGGGTGTAAGCCTCGAATTCAGCCGCGCAGGTGTCTACCAGGCGATAAGTAGGAACCACTTTGGCGGCTTTGCGCTGCATTCGCACCACTGCTTCAGTGGAGTTGGTGAGATGCGCGAATTGGCGGTCCGAAAGGCCAATCTTTTTGGCGCGGTGTAACGCCGCCACTTTCTCAGCGCGGGCTGCGCGTCGATCGCCGTTAGGCGCGCTCCGGCTCCGAGTGAAGTTTGCTTCGCCCAAATTCGAGCTGGTGGCGGCGGATTGCCGGACCGGGTGCCATATCGCCGCGTCGGTCAGGGCACTGCTCTCTTCGACGATTTGCTGAAGGTTGCGCAGAAACCAGCGATCGATCTTGGTCAGTTCGTAAACCTCGTCGACGGTCATTCCATCCTGGAAAGCCTGGCCCAGATAAAAAATCCGTTCCGCGTTCGGCACGCTCAGTTTCAGCCGCAGCGCGTCCGGATCAACCCGCTTTTCGTTGCCGTCCGCGCACAAGCCGAATCGTTTTATCTCCAGGCTGCGCAACGCCTTCTGCATGCCTTCTTTGAAGGTGCGTCCGATTGCCATTGCTTCCCCCACGCTTTTCATTTGAGTCGTTAGGGTGGGATCGGCTTGCGGAAATTTTTCAAACGTGAATCGGGGAACCTTGACTACGCAATAATCGATTGTCGGCTCGAAACAGGCCGGGGTTTCACGGGTGATATCGTTCCTGATCTCATCGAGGGTGTATCCGACCGCGAGTTTGGCCGCGATCTTGGCAATGGGGAACCCGGTGGCTTTGGATGCCAGCGCGCTGGAGCGCGAAACCCGCGGATTCATTTCGATAACCACCATCCGTCCGTTGGCGGGGTTTACCGCGAACTGAATGTTCGATCCGCCGGTCTCGACTCCAATCTCCCGAATGACTGCAAACGAAGAGTCGCGCATGATCTGATATTCGCGGTCAGTCAGGGTCTGGGCGGGCGCTACCGTAATCGAATCGCCGGTGTGCACGCCCATGGGATCGAAATTCTCAATCGAACAAACGACTACGCAGTTGTCAGCGACGTCGCGCATGACCTCCATCTCAAATTCTTTCCAGCCGACTAACGACTCTTCGATCAATACCTCGTTTACCGGCGAGAGATCGAGGCCCCGGCTGACGATCTCGATCAGTTCGTCGCGATTGTAGGCGATGCCGCCACCCATCCCCCCGAGAGTAAATGCCGGACGGATGATCAGCGGAAAACGGCCGATCTCGTCGGCGATTCTATCAGCGTCGGTTAACGAGTGGGCAATCCCCGAAAGCGGAAGATCGAGCCCGATCCGAAGCATTGCCTCTTTGAATAGTTGCCGGTCCTCCGCCTTGGCGATCGCCTGGGCGTTGGCCCCGATCAGGCGGACGGAATGACGGCCGAGGGCGCCGTTTCGGGAGAGCTCCATGGCGGCGTTCAAGGCGGTTTGGCCGCCCATCGTGGGCAGAATGGCATCCGGCTTTTCCCGCTCCAGGATCGCTTCGATCACATCCGCGGTAATCGGCTCTATATATGTACGGTCCGCGAACTCCGGGTCCGTCATGATCGTGGCCGGGTTGGAGTTAACCAGAACCACCCGGTAACCCTCCTCCCGCAGGGCTTTGCAGGCCTGGACGCCGGAATAATCAAATTCGCAGCCCTGCCCGATCACGATCGGACCGGATCCTATGATCAGGATCTTGT
>DATFCK010000191.1:0-4850 GCA_035253185.1 Chthoniobacterales bacterium
TCCGGATACCGGCCAGATCGCCACCGTGAAAATTTGCCGGCGGTTCGACCTTCGGATTATCGACCGGATTATCGTTAGACTTTTCGCCGTTCGAAAAGCGGTCGGTGAACGCGTAATACATGATCCCGTCGTGCCAGGAAAAAGTAGCTGGCGCCTGGCCGCCGGCACAGCGCACCACGTTGCTGGCGTTTCCGTTTGGCGCTGCTGCGACGACCCGCACAAAGCCGGATTTATTCGAGGGAATCAGCACGTCGATGGCGTTGCCGTCGATTTTTGCGGTCAATGGGGTGCATTCGAGTGGGGTTTCAAAAACAGCAGATACCGCGGTGACGGGCGTTTTGGATGCGCTGCGCAACTTCAGACTCTTATCCGTTATTGTTTCCGCGTAGATCACCGGCGCTGCCGTTTCCTTAGTCCCGCTGACGGCTGCGATTGAATTCTTGTTGCCAGTGCCGTCGTCCTGGCTCTCCGGATTGGCCGGATCCAGCAGCCATTTGCCGTCGACTACAAACTTATACGCATATTTCCCGGGCTCGAGCGGCACATCAACGGTGTATTCGCCGTTGTCGTTAGGCCCGGTCAAAGGCGTCTTGTCGGTGCTCCAGCCGTTGAACACGCCGGCCACAAATACCGTTTTCGGTGCTGCGCCGGAGGCTGGCTTGAATACGAAGCGGTGCGACGGCTTTCCTGGCGTAACGGCCAGGGTCAGGATTGTTTTATGGATTTCCTTCCCTGATTTGGCTGACAGCTGGATATCGGTCAGGCCCGGTTTCCGGGGATGCACTCTGAGCTGCAGAGTCGCGTTGTCGAATGAAACGTCTACATCGGGATTCGGTGAGACCTCGAGTTTGGCGCCGGCCGGATGAAAGAAGCGGCGCATATCGAGAATCACCTCCTTGCCGACGGAAGCGAATTGGACCGGGATTGGTCCGAGAAATGGTCGCTCGGCCAGCAATTGAGTGACTGCCGCTAACGAAAAAAAGACAAAGGCGAATGAACGAAGCAACTTCACAATATTGGATTTGCCTATATCATCGCTGCGCTTTCACCGGGAAAAGCAAAATCGGTCATGATTGATGGACAAAAAGTGGTGGTAGTAATGCCGGCATACAACGCGGCGAAGACGTTGCGCCGGACTTATGACGAGGTCATGGCCCAGGGTATCGTCGACTTGATCATCCTGGTCGATGATGCCAGCCGGGATGAAACGGTGGCCATCGCCAGAGCGCTCGACCGGGTGCAGGTCGAGGTACACCCCGAAAACCGCGGCTACGGCGGCAATCAGAAAACCTGTTACCGGCTGGCTCTGTCGGCCGGAGCCGACATCGTGATTATGATCCATCCGGATTATCAATACACGCCCCTGTTGATTCCGGCGATGGCTTCTATTATCCGCAATGGTCTTTATCCCTGTGTGTTGGCCTCGCGCATTCTCGGTGGCGGGGCACTGCGGGGCGGTATGCCGGTCTGGAAATACGTCGCCAATCGTTTGCTGACACTGACGGAAAATTTTTTGCTGGGGGCGAAGTTGTCGGAGTATCATACCGGTTACCGGGCGTTCGCCCGGTCGGTTCTGGAGAAGTTACCCCTGGACAAAAACTCGGACGATTTCGTCTTCGACAACCAGGTACTGGCGCAGGTTCACTGGTTCGAATTCGGAATCGGCGAGGTAACCTGCCCCGCCAAGTACATGCCCGAAGCCTCCTCCATCAATTTTCGCCGCAGCGTGCGCTACGGAATCGGCTGTATTTCCACGGCATTGTCTTATCGACTCGCGAAAATGCAGGGTAGTGGACGGCTATTTCCGAAACGAAGCAGCGCAGCGTGACCGGACAAGCGCGCGAACAATTTCAGGGCCGAGCGTGTAATTAGACCAAGGTCTAACATGCCACGTCCGCTAATTTGTCCTATCGAGCCGCCGGAGCATCGCATAATGTTGATCAGTAGAGTTTTAGACGCGGAATGAAAGCGAGCTACGACGTTCTTATCCTGGGAGCCGGTCATAACGGGCTGGTGGCGGCTTCGTATTTGGGCAAGAGCGGACTGAATGTACTCCTGCTGGAGAAAAACGATTACATCGGGGGCGCCACCACGTCACAGAAGGTCTTCCCGGATTACGACGCGTATCTCTCGCGTTATTCGTATCTCGTTAGTCTATTTCCGCAGAAAATCATAAATGATCTCGGTTTGAAGCTCGAGCTGCGCCGCCGCGCTACCGGATCGTTCACTCCCTATGTGCGAGACGGGCAACACTCGGGATTGTTGTTGAGCAACGTCTTAGAGGAACAGAACCGGCGTTCCATGCTCGAGCTCACCGGCAACAAGAGTGAGTATGATTCGCTCAAGAAATTCTACAATTTGTCGCGCGTCTTTGCCGACCTGGTCTGGGATTCAATGCTCAAGCCGCTGGTATCGAAAAACGAACTGGCCAAGAAATTCCAAGCAGACGCCGTTTCACAGGAGGCGTGGAGGAGTCTGGCCATCGAACCCCTGGGTCGTGCCATTGAGCGTTACTTGCATAACGACCTGGTGCGGGGCCTGGTGTTAACCGATGCCAAGATCGGAATTTTCACTCATCCGCACGATCCTTCGCTGCTGCAGAACCGCTGCTTTTTATATCATCTGATCGGCAATAAGACGGGCGAATGGAAAGTGCCGGTTGGTGGAATGGGGAATGTGGCCCGTAAGCTGGAGGAAGCTGCCCGGCGAACCGGCGCCGAGTTTATCACCGGCGCCCGGTTAGACGCGCTCAACCTCAATGGTTCGAAGCAGACAGTTGAATTTCACGTCGATGGGAAGAAGCAGTCGGTCGAAGCAAAATATCTTCTGGTCAATTTCGGCCGAAATGTTTTAGCGAAATACACCGGCGTTCCGTATCAACCGGATGCGACGGACGAAGGTTCCGTTTTCAAGATTAACATGCTGTTGCGCCGGTTACCTCAGCTCAAGGCGAAACAATACGCAGCCAACGAAGCCTTCTGCGGCACGTTTCATAGCGATGAAGGATATGAAGCGATGAACGCCAGTTACGAACAGGCGCTGCGTGGTGTGCTGCCGGAAAAAACACCCTGCGAAGTTTATTGTCACACATTAACCGACGACAGCATCCTGAGTCACGAGCTGCGCCGGCAGGGATTTCACACCATGACCCTGTTCGGATTGGATACGCCGTGGAGTTTATTCGCCCGGGATAACCCGATGAATCGCAAACTGGCTGAGGAAAGATTTCTGGACAGCATCAATCAGTGGCTGGAGGAACCATTGCAGGAATGCCTCGCCGAATCCAGGGATGGCCAGCCTTGTATCGAAAGCAAAAGTCCGGTCGACATTGAGGATTCGTTAGGCATGTATCATGGAAATATCTTTCAGGATGCGCCAACCTTCCCCTTTGCCATGAAAAAGGAACAGGTCGGCCGCTGGGGCGTCGAAACCGAATTTCCGAATGTTTTCCTGTGCGGATCCAGCGCGCTCCGGGGGGGCGCGGTGAGTGGTATTCCAGGGCATAATGCCGCGATGAAGGTGCTGGAGTTAACCCGATAGGCGGCTGCCGCGAACAAAACCCGAAGACGACGGGTCGTTCCGCCCGGAAATGAAGAAGATGGGCACGAACCGGAGAATTACGCTCGCCGTGCCAGCTACAAAAATGCGCGGTGCAGGGTTCGAACCTGCGACTTCTTGCGTGTGAAGCAAGCGCTCTACCACTGAGCTAACCGCGCGGAAGAGAAGTAGGAATTAGAAGGTAGAATTTAGAAATTACAAGGGCTCATCCCTGCAATACGAAGACCGCGGATTACGCGGATGACACGGATTATGGACGGTTAAAGGGCAGTCCCCGAGGGTGATCTGCGATATCCGCGTAATCCGTGGTTCTCTCTGCTTTCCGATCCTCCGTTCCCTCTGTGATCTCCTGTGAAACGCTGCCTTTTCTCCGCTGGCTGCTGTGTTATTAAGAAGCATGTCCGAACATAAAGTTACTCTCACCTGGCAGCGCGATGGAGCTCCCTGGGACTACCAGAAGTATCCCCGCAACCACACCTGGAAATTTGACGGTGGACACGAAATGACCGCCACCGCCGCGCCCGCTTATCTCGGCGATCCGAAAAATGTCGATCCGGAAGAAGCGTTCGTGGCCTCGCTCTCGAGTTGCCACATGCTGACGTTTCTGGCGATTGCGTGTAAGCAGAAGTTCGTGCTCGACGAGTACACCGACGATGCGGTTGGTCATATGGAAAAAAACGCGGAGGGACGACTGGCCATCACACGGGTGGAATTGCATCCGAAACTGAAATTCTCAGGCGACAAACAGCCGAGCGCCGAGGATCTCGATAAGATGCATCACCAGGCGCATGAGCAATGCTTCATTGCGAACTCCGTAAAAACGGAAGTCACGGTGGTGAAATAGCGAGTCCGAGTTTCTGTCCCGGCGCCGAAGGCGAACGCACGAGCCGCGGCCTTTGGGGGAGAGAACGCCCACGAAACACGCTAAATACACGAAAGGGGAAATGAGTACACTATCTTTTTCGTTCGTTTCAGGCATTTCGTGGGCAAACCCCTTCTTAATCGCTGAGATTTGCGGCGCCTCGTGCGGACGACGAGGTGACGATTCAAGCTGGCCCGGTTAGGCCCGCCGGTTGAACCGGGTCATGTCATCGCGCAACCTCTCGATCAGGGCCGCCAGCGCGCTGTCCCTCGCCGGCTGCTCGCGGGTTACCGCGTACCAGTCGCGGCGGATACCGCCTGGAGCAATTCGTTTGGCGATCACGCCATCGCGACAAACGCTGCGGGCGGCCCATCCAGCTAGAATCGATACCCCCATATTGGCGCGGACCATTTCTAAAATTGCCTCGGTT
>DATFCK010000192.1:0-6166 GCA_035253185.1 Chthoniobacterales bacterium
ATGGGAAGACTTTGGGACGAAAGCAAAAGCTGATGCCTACGACGTAAACATCCGGTGGCTGGCCAGCCATCCCTGGATCCAAATCGTTACCCCGGATCAGATCGCGAACAACCAGGTAACATTCAATTCCAACGGCGGCACCAGCACAACCTGGGGAACGGTGAGCCGATCGAGCCCTTCCTTGCCTAACGTGTCCAAGGATTTCATCGATCACGCGACCGAAGAGAATTACGACAACTGGTATAACGGCTCGGCTCTCGAGGAGAGCCTGAAAAACAAGCTGTTCAGTATTCGCACCGGCGTGGCCTTGCCGACCGCCTACGGCTTGCTCGGCACGAGCGGACTGGTCAACAGCGCCTGGAATTCAGTAACCGGAATCGTTCCCACCGGGGCAACGACCGGTTTGTTCGGACTGGCCCGCGCCACCATTCATGCTTCCACCTTCGAGACCGCATTCCATGACCAGACTAACAACGACTTGAGCAAGTTCAGCACGGG
This sequence comes from Chthoniobacterales bacterium, assembly GCA_035253185.1. Taxonomy (GTDB): domain Bacteria; phylum Verrucomicrobiota; class Verrucomicrobiia; order Chthoniobacterales; family UBA10450; genus DATFCK01. The sequence goes on from DATFCK010000192.1 coordinate 499, forward strand.
CGCTTACATCAATCCCGACACTGGCTTCCAGAATCTGGCGGGCTTCGCCAAGGCAGCCCAGGCCCAAACTCGGAAAGCGGCGATTTACGCGCGGGTCAATACCTGGTCGCAGGCCGCCAGCACCGGCACCTATAACTCCAGCGCCACTGCCGAACAAATCGATGTCGATCTCGATGGTGAGAGCGAGTATCTGATTTACAACGACCGTATATTCGGATTGTTCGAGCGCATCGGCGGTCGCATGACCCATGCCTGGCTGCGTGATTACGATACCGGTTACGTTTCGCAGGTTGTGGGCAACTCGGTCGGATATGCCGCATCCGAGACCGAAGAAGAAGGCGCTACTAACTTCACCGGAACCGCGGTAAATGCGCATCGCACATCCGCCTTCAAGGATTGGTTCGCCCAAACCGATGCCGGCGGGGGCGGCACTTCCAATTACGTCAATCAGTTGTACAACGTTGCGGCCGCTCCCTCTGGAATTGGATGGAAGTTCACCAGCAGCGACGGCAAGATTGCCAAGACAATCACGCTTGCGCCCGGGAAGAACTCCTTGCAGGTCAATTATGTCACCACCGGGCTGGTGCAGCTTTTCGTTCGCTTCGGGTTGTCGCCGGACCTGTACGATCTGTTGCAATACGGGCAGAGCCATTTGTCGGTGGCGGCGAATGCCCAGGAGTTTAACCTGTTCAATGATAATTCGGGCCGAAGAGTGCGCGCGTATCTCCGCTACGGCGGCAGTGGATTCTCGGGCGCCTCGTTGAATGGAGCCGCGTCCGACTTGGCGGTCGGAATTACGCCGGACACGCTGCCGATGCGCAACCAGGCGCAAACACATCAGGTAGAATTACAGGGCAATGGTACCATGGACTTCGCTCTCGGGTTCGAAACCGGCGCCGGCCAAACGTATGATACCGACGCAGACGGAATCCCGGATTGGTGGACACAGCAATATTTTGGTCACAGCGGCGGGCAGGTGGGTGATCTTTCCCGGGCTGGTGACGATCCGGACAAGGATGGAGGCTCCAATCTCGAGGAATACATCGCCGGCCTGAATCCGAATTCTCCGGACGCGGCGAATTTCAAGCTAACGATTGTTCGCACGTCGCCGACCACGATCCAGTTAACATTCCCGACGATTCACAACCGCCGTTACCAGATTTACCACAAGAGTACTCCGGGCGGGAGCTGGCTGGCTGCCGGTAGTCCGATTATTGGAAACGGCACGACGAATTCATACAATGATAACGGAACCGACACCGGTTCACCGCCGACAACGGCAAGATATTACAAGTTAGAGGTTAGTTTGATTCCTTAAGGGTAAAAAATATGAGGTCTGTTCTATTTCGTTCACTGTTTGCGTTGATTTTTCTGGTCTCAGCGGACCAGAGCTGGGCGATCCTGGCTAACGCATGGCATATCCCCGATAACTCCACTGATGTGGGTGTTAACATGCGAAATCCGCGGGTTGAGTTTGCCAACAACACCCAGATCACCATTTACAGTGGAGTTCAAAAGTTTAACAACTCGTTCGGCACCGCAAATCAAACCGGCGGCGGCGTTTATTATAAGGGCGCCACTCAGAACACCTGGAGCTTCGTTGGCTTCGATTTCAATAACATTGTCACCAATGGCAACAATCAATACTGGCGCGCGTATTTTACCCCGTCGGCCGCGGGAATCGGCGCGAACGAAGTAATCCAGTATTATCTTTACCTGACTTTCGATTCAGGCGCCGAAAATACATACATCTATGCTCCGACCGGCCTCGGCGACCGGGGAGGAAACGTTACCAACCAGCAAAGCACTGCGGCAACGTCCCCTTATACCATCCGGAATCGTCCGGGATGGATTTTCCACGCCAATAACCGGGTGAATTCAGGCAGCGACGTTCGGTTCTGGGCCAAGCTGGGCTACATCGGCGATACTAACGATGTCGGCACCCGTTGGGCGGATAACGGCGTACTATATTATACCACCGACGGGTCTGATCCGGTGCCCGGCAGCGTGCCAGGAACCGCCGGGAACGCTTCCACTCAGCTCGCTACTTTCACTTACGACCATCCCGAGAACTCCAATCAGAACGGCGGCAGCCAGAGTCTTGCCGGCACCGCTATGTGGTGGGTGGCGACTGGACCAAATCTCTTAAACACCCCACTCGGTACCACCATCAAATATAAGGTCGGTTTCTGGCACTCCAGCAACAGCGAACAAAAGTTCGGTGACTACATGGCGGGCGATCCCAATTATCTGGGCCGCGTTTTCTCATTCACCAACGGAATGCTGGGTGATCCGGTTCTGACCGTTAACGGGCTCAATGCCAACTATACTACTACCCACGTATTTGTTGACGAGACGTTAGGGGATTCGATTCCGTTCGTGATTTCGTTCGCGCCCGGACAGGCGAATGTTACCGAGGCCGAAGTCTTTACCAATCTCAACCGGCGCGACAAAGCCACCGTCACCTATACCAACGGGAGTGGCTTCCAGACCGAGGAAGGCATCCAGCCTTTTGACAACAACCTCATCAACGCCGGTGACGACACTCATTATTATAAGGCCTACCCGATGAACTCCGCCGGAGCGGGCACTTATACGTATACGATCAATGCGACTAAAACCGGCGCTTACCGGTTAACGGCACGCTGGAAAGTGCAGGGCGACCCGAACTGGCGTTATTATACCAATATCGGAGCCGGACGCCGCGATCACGCCATTGTGGTTTCGCCAGTGGATGTCCTGAAGATCAATCTCTACGAGGTTAACGTCTTTAATCTCGATGCCGGCGGCCCTACTTTTGCCCAGCGCGGCACCCTGGAAGATCTTTACGACGCGCCTAACGCTCCACATCAAGGAGCGGATAATCGGTGGAACCTGAATTATGTGAAAGACCTGGGTTGCAATTGGCTTTGGTTCCAACCGATCCACCCCATCACCCAGGAAGCACAACAGGGACATGATCCGGGCAGCCCGTATTCAGTCCGCAATTTCTTCGAGATAAATCCGTTGATGTCGGTTCAATATAACTCCAGTGCGGGCGTTAACGACGCCGGTAATCGGGCCGCATCGCGAGCTGCTTTTCAAGGATTGGTCAACGCGGCTAACAATACCGGGGTCGGCATCATGCTGGACGCGCCGTTTAATCACACCGCGCCGGATTGCGAGATTAGCACCCAGGGAACCTCGCTCTTCGGCAATACGTCAAATTCACTTTTCCGCGATACCGAAGCGCGGTTCTATTCCCGGGACGGCAATTATGCCATGCGCGCTTCAGGCGCTAACAATATGGCGGTGGCGCCTGATCGCGGCGATTTCGGTAAATGGGGGGACGTGCGTGACGTCTACTTTGGTCGTTATGCTGCGTTGGTTCCGGTCAATCCGAACGACAACGGGAATTACAATAACGAGCAGGACTGGTTCGATTATTCCATCGGTAACGAAAATTCCTCCGGAGATGGCAATGGCCACTTCGATCAGGTTACGCAAAATGTCTGGAAATACTTTTCGAACTATACCCTGTACTGGCTGGACCAGACCGGCGTGCCGGCCGGCTCGAATCTGTTTACCCAAACAACCAAAGGTATTGGAGGTCTCCGCGCCGATTTCGGGCAGGGTTTGCCGCCACAGCTTTGGGAATACATCATCAACAAGACCCGCACCCGGAAATGGAACTTTGTGTTCATGGCCGAGTCGCTCGATGGCGGAGCCGTTACCTATCGCTCCAATCGCCACTTCGATATCGAGAACGAGAACATCGTGTTTCCATTGAAGAGCGCCAGTAACGCCACCGATTACCGTAGCATTTTCGAATCGCGCCGCGCCTCTTATGGACGCGCACTGGTGCTGCTGAACAATATGTCGCATGATGAAGAGGCTTTTGCCGATCCGTGGCAGGCCGTCGTTCGTTATGCCGTTTGCAGCACGGTCGATGGTCTACCGTTGATTTTTCCGGGACAGGAACTCGGCATTTCAACCACCTTCGGCTACAGCTCCTATGAACTGAACTTCGGCAAGAACATCGCCAATTTTAAGGATTTCAATTCGCTGCAACCGGCCTGGAATGACAACAACTTCGGTAACGACCAGTTATACAAGGTGTACTCGGCCATCGGTCTCGCGCGGTTGGCCAGCCCTGCCCTCCGCAGCCAAAACAGGTTCTTCCTGAACGAGGACGGTAACAATCAAACAATCTTCGGAGTCGCCAAGTACGAAACGAAAAATGGGTCACCGGTCACCACCGACGTGATTTTTGCCTTCGCCAACACCAATCGAGATGTCAGCCCACAAGGCAATTTCCACATCAATCACGACACCGATAACAACGGCGTAAACGATTACGGCATCAAGACGGCTCGAACCTACGACTTCAAGAACATCGCCGCTTACACCGGTTTCAATGCAAATCGGCGTAACACGTTCCTGAATCGCAAGACCGGCACCCAATTGCTTAACGACGGAATCTTTGTGGCCATGAACAAGGTTCCCACTAATGATGGCGACTGGGCGACGGCCCCATACGAAGCGCAATACCTTAAGGTCATTGATGTCACCGCGCCGGCGGCCGCCCCGGGTCTCCCCACACTGCCCCAGCCGAACGCTTATGGTTACGCGATCGATAACGGAGGCGTAACCTATTCGTGGGCCGCGGTCGGTCCGGATTCCGAAGGGATCCAGCCGATTTACAAGGTCACCTATCAGGTGAACAACACCCAGCCGGGTTACTTCTTCACCACCTCGACCAGCAACACCTTCCAGATTCCGCCCGGCAACACTCTGACCGTGTTCGTGCAGGCGGTTAACCCTAACGATGTGCTCAATGGAAGCACCCCCACCGGGCCATCCGCCGGGTCGGTATCATTTAATGTCATCAGTGCCACCGGAGATAACGACGGAGATGGACAAACGAATGCGGCCGAAGACTCGGCGGGCACTAATCCGTTCGACTCGGCGTCGACGCTGCACGTGATGCAACTGTCCCAGCCTGACGCCAATAGCCTGACGCTGACCTGGGCCACCGTGCCGGGTAAGAAATATCAGGTCGAGTCGGCTGAGGTTCCGGATGCAAACGCCGAGTGGACCGCAGCCAGCGCGGTGCTGACCGCGAACGGTTCCACCCTGAGCGCAACCGTTCCAGGCGCCGATCTCATATATTATAGAGCGATATTGGTACCCTAGCCGGTGAGACCGGAAAAGGATTGCCTCAGCATTTGCGGTCAGTCACACTAAGCCAAACCTCCGGCTGGCTGCTCTGGTAGTCCGCTCGCCGAGGCGGGCGCCACTACTCACTGACGACAATGCGGTATCTGTTGGGCTTAGCCGGCCTGCTCCTTTGCACTCCTCTGGTAAATGGCGCCGAGGTGGCGGCGCCGCCGGCATGGGCCGCCGAGGCAATCTTTTACCAGATTTTTCCGGAGCGTTTCGCCAACGGGGACTCCAAAAACGATCCCACTCGCGATTCATTGGAATTACCGGTTAGTCCAGAGCCGGCGTGGCGCATTTCGAGGTGGACAGCAGATTGGTATTCGCGCGACCAATGGGAAAAGGAACGCGGCCCCGATTTTTATAAGCACGGTGTGTTCGATCGGCGTTACGGCGGCGATTTGAAGGGGGTCATCGACAAACTCGATTACCTAACGGATTTGGGAATTAACACGATTTATTTCAATCC
>DATFCK010000193.1:0-3189 GCA_035253185.1 Chthoniobacterales bacterium
CAGCTTTCCGCCGGTGGAAGCGCGGTTGCGGAGATGTTAGGGGGACGGCTCGTTAACCCGAACAGTATTGATTATAACGAGCGCAAGCTGTTGAACGTGGTCGAGGAAATGGCCATCGCGTCCGGCATCCCGGCGCCACAGGTTTACGTGATGGATGACGAACCCGGAATCAACGCATTCGCCGCCGGCCGGACCACCGGTGATGCCGTGGTTGCGGTAACTGATGGAGCGCTGCGACTGCTGACCCGTGACGAATTGCAAGGAGTCATCGGCCATGAATTCAGCCACGTTGTGAACGGCGACATGCGGCTCAATCTGCGGCTAATCGGCCTGATCTTCGGAATCCTTTGTCTGGCCGTAATCGGACGCATGTTATTGCAGACGCGCGGTCGTAAAAATCCGCTGCCGTTGCTTGGGCTCGCGCTCATTCTGATCGGATCGGCCGGCGTCTTCTTTGGCCGGTTGATTCAGGCGGCAGTTAGTCGTCAGCGCGAACATCTGGCCGACGCGTCAGCGGTTCAATTCACTCGAAATCCCGGAGGCCTGGCCAGCGCACTGAAAAAAATAGGCGGATTATCGCAGGGCTCGCGGATCGAGTCCGCGCATGCGGAGGAGACCAGCCATTTATTTTTTGCGAATGGAGTGCGGGGTTCATTTTTCGGATTGATGTCAACGCATCCGCCCTTGGAAGAGCGAATCCGCGAATTGGACCCGAGTTTTGACGGAACTTATCCGCAAATAACGTCGGCCGACGTGGCCGAGCCGGCTATCGAGCCGGTTCCGCCACCAGAGACCCCGCCCAAAGTTCCTCCTCCCCTGCCCACCATGATAGCAGTGGCCGCGGCCGGGATTCCTCCTCAAACGGTGCTACCGAGTGTAGGCCGGCCGAGTGCAGAACAGCTTGAATATGCGACCCAGTTTAGAGACACACTTTCGGAGACGGTTAGGGCCGCAACGCGTAATCCGTTAGGTGCGAGCGCGTTGATTTACGCACTGTTGTTAAGTGAGGATGAAACCGTGCGAAACGCGCAGCATGCATTGCTCGCGCAAAAGACCGAACCCGGCGCGGCAGACGAAACGATCCGTCTTTGGAACGAGGTTCGGACCGCCGAGAGTTCGGCAAAAATTCCTTTAATAGACCTGGCCCTGCCGGCGTTACGGACTCTTTCACTTTCGCAATACGAACAGTTTCGAATTGCGGTGGACGCCCTCATTGCGACCGATCAACAAGTGGATCTGTTTGAATACATGCTACAGAAGGTCGTTATGCGCCATCTGGAGCCGCATTTCACTCCGAAATTGGCGCCCATCGTCCAGTATTACGATCTGGTACCGTTGGTCGACGATTGTGGCGTCGTGCTAACGGCAATGGCATATGCCGGTCAAAATTCGCCCGATGAAGCCCAGGCCGCATTCAACCAAGGCGCCGAGTTATTAAACCGCGCCGCCGGACGTCCTATTCCGTTCGTGCCGGCGGACCAATGCGATATGCCGAAGTTAGACGTTTCGTTGAATCGACTTTCTCAAGCTGTGCCCCAGATTAAGAAGAACGTCATTAACGCCTGCGCGGTTACGCTGGGGGCAGACGGCGAGATTCGGGTGCCGGAGACAGACCTGATTCGCGCAATCGCCGATGCCCTGGACTGTCCGGTTCCGCCATTTGTTGTTTCTGCATAAACGTGGTCGACTAATCGCCGGTACCACTTCAGATTGGCAGCCATGGCGATGTCCAAAGATACGTCCAAGGCAATCTTCATTATTGTGGCAGCGTTAGCGCTTCTTCTTGTTCTTCTGCTTTACGCGAATCACGTTCGGCCTCATCCCTAGCTGCTCCTTCACCGCCAGAGGCGCGACTTCGATTGCTGCCGGAGCCAACGCGCCAGGCTAATTTCGATTTCGTGGTGAATGAGGGTCCCACCGTTGGTGCTTAATCCAGCCAGCGCCGGAAAACTGATGCGGCGATTGCGGGAAGTACGCTTCCCGCTTATGAATCTGGGCGATGAGCGCCGAAGCGAAATTATCCCTGAGACAGGCCTTGAGTGTTTTAAGGCCGGGACCGTTCCGGCGTTTCGTCGTCGGCAGCTCGATCTCCGACACCGGCACCTGGATGCAGGTGATGGCCCAAGGCTACATTTTGAGCACGCTGACCACCAAAAGTTTGTGGTTAGGCATGGCTAATCTCGCCGCCGGCCTGCCGATGCTGGCACTAACGATGATTGGCGGAGCGGCAGCCGACAAATACGACAAGCGCCAAATCCTGCTGATGACCCAGTACGTGCAGATCGCGCTCGCTATCGCCCTTGGATTGCTGATCTGGAGCGGTAACATCGCGATGTGGCAAATCTTTGTGTGCGCCGCCATCCTCGGAATCTCAAATTCGTTCGAGATGCCGACAATTACCGCGCTCGTGCCCGAGCTGGTTCAAAAACATGAAATCGCCAGCGCGGTTGCGATCGACCGGGCGGTCTTCCACGGATCACGCGTCGTTGGGCCGGCGGTTGCGGGAATATTGATCAGCGCCTGGGGTTCGGCCTGGGCTTTCTTTGGCAATGCGCTCTCGTTTGTGGCGCTGATTATCGCATTGCTGACTTTGCCGCCGCGCCAACGCGGCAGCGCGGAAGAAGAAGAAAAGCGCACCAGCGGCATCAAGGATGGCTTTCGTTTCGTGGCCAGGGATAAACCCAGCCTCGCCATGGTCTCACTCATCGCGACGACGACCGTGTGCATTTTCCCGATCATCACCATCATGATGCCGCTGTATGTGCGGCTGGTTCTAGGGCTCGGGGCGGATCGGCTCGGCGCGTTGATGTCCGCTTCCGCGATAGGGTCAGTCGTAGGCGCAATTTTTATGATCGGGCTCCGCCGCGATAAGCGGATCCCGGTGATGATGCTTTGCGTGGTAACGGTAGCATGTGCCGTGTTCGGTCTATCTCTTGCTCCCAGTTTCCACGTGGCGATCGGTATTCTGGTCCTTAATTCGTTAGGCTTGGCCATGAATTTTGGCCTGGCGAATACGATTGTTCAGGAGCGCGCACCTGACTATCTCCGCGGAAGGGTATCAGCGGTGTTTATGTTGAGCTTCGTAGGTCTGATGCCGGTAGCCGGCCTGGGTATCACCAGCGTTTCCGATCTCATCGGAATGCCAAAAGCGTTGGCCATCGCATCCATTATTTACGGGGTGATCGGCCT
>DATFCK010000194.1:0-2624 GCA_035253185.1 Chthoniobacterales bacterium
GTGGATCGTCCGCTCCGTCGGGCGATGCTATTATAGTAGCAGCGAAGCTGCTCAGAATGACTCCGAAAGCCTTCGGAGTTCGTTTTATCATCGCCCGGCGGAGCGGCCGATCCACCTCCGCGGCGTCCCGAAAATCACATCGAAAGATCAGTTGATGCTTTATCGGTTCGGCCAAAGAACTTTTCATTTGTTATCTCGTTGAGCCACCGACACGGTGAACATGCCCCACTGGTCCACTTCCATTGAGCGTTTGGTAAATCCCGCGGTCCGAATCAATTCATCCATCTCGGCCGTGGTCCGGCGTCGCATGATCCAGGGACGATTTTCCCGATTGCGCAGCACGCGGGCGATGAATTCGACCTGCGGATGCCAGGGCTGGTTGGTGTAAATGAGGAGGCCGCCCGGTTCCATGGCATCGGCCACGGCGCGCAACGACGTCAACACTTCCGGATTGGATGGAAATAATTCGTAAAGACCCGAGATCAATCCAATGGTCGCTTTCGGTGAAGTTGATTTTATCGAGTCAGCATCGAATGCATCGCCACGAATGACGGTGATGTTCGTTAGGCCAAATTCCCCGGCCAATGCCTGCGCCGCCGCAATATTCTCCTGCCGGTAATCGCGTAGAACGGCCCGCGCCGGAATATGGCGAAGCTCATGCATGGTCTCGATCACATAACGGCCCGCACCGGCAGCAATATCGAGAATGCGTACCGGTCGCCTCTCATCACTCAGGCGTAGTATCGCCGTCGTTAGGGCGCGCTTGAGATTAATCTTGCGCTGTCGAATGCCGCGCCAGCCGATGCTGTTGAGATACGATTTGTCGATGAGCCGGCCCAGCGGAGTCCGTCCCCGCGGTTTGTTTTCGTACACGTAATCCAGCGAAAGGCCCGAATCGAAACCGCTCCGCCAGCCAATCTCGACACCGCGACTCAAATGTCCGGCCGCTTTCAGCCCCGCTCGCGCCAACGCAAATCGAACACCTTTTCCCGAACTAAGCCGATTAAACTCGTTATGCGTATAACCAGCCTGATCAGCATTCAACAGCGACGGCACAGGTGCAGTTTGTGCGAACCGTTCCTGCACGAAACGCCGGATGCGCTCGACAACCGTCGACCGGTTAACGTCATGGAAAATGGCGTGACGCGCCGATGGATAAAACTCAAACTCTTTCACCGGCGACGACAAACGTTCAAAAAATCGGCGCTGCGCATTTAGCCTAACGATCCAGTCTTTACCCGCGCCAATCATCAGCGCCGGCGTATTAATCGCACCGGCATCAGCCACCAGACGATTCGCGGTATCGTGCAGGTCGAGCAATACGTTGACCGCAATCTGTTTGAAAATCAGCGGATCGGCGTCGTAACGCGCCGCCTCGGTTCGGTCGCGGGTCAACAGCCCCGATTTTACATAGCTGGTGACCTTTCCCGGCCCGAGAAATTGTTGTCGCATTCGCAACGCCGGAATCGCCAATGGCACATACAGCTTCACCTGAAACGCGGCCGTGGCCAAGACCATGGCTCGAATCGGAGGGGCATAATCGTGCACCCACGCACTAACCGTCACCGCGGCGAGACTGTGGGCCAGAACGATCATGTTCTCGATTGGAATGTCGTGATGTCCAGAGAGGTGACGAACGAACGCGTCCGTGTCCTTAATGACCTCGCCGAGATTGTTGGCCGCGCCGCGTTCGCCGGGCGAGCGCCCGTGTCCGCGCGCGTCCCACGCAAAAACAGCAACGTCCGGCAAATTCAGCGCTTCAACTGTCTCCTGCCACCGACCGGAATGTTCGTGTCCCCGATGAAACAAAAGCAGCGCCTGGTTCACCGGACCGGGCGGAATCCAGGCACGATAAAAAAGTCTGGTGCCGTCCAAACTCGTTAGGTGTTGTTCACTCGGAATCACTTCGTTGTCCCCAATTGTTCAACCGCGCTCTGCAATTCCGTGACGATGGCGCTGAGTTCGAATCGATTTACTCCCCTTCCCACATAACTGCGTGATTCGCCGACAATGAGCCGAATTTTTCGCGGCCGCGGCAGACGACGCCTTTTTGGCCAGGCCTCGAACGTCCCTTTCAAATAACAAGGTACAACCGAAATATCCCGATCCGCCACGAGTGCGCCGATGCCGAGCTTGAAGTCCTGCATCTCGCCGGTTGTCGAACGAGTCCCTTCCGGAAAAATAATTAAAATGTTTCCGGGTTCGTTGATCACTTGCGAGCAAATCGAAAGGCTGCGCCGCACATGGTTTTTCCGGCCGAACGGCAGCGCGTTAATCATCGCGGCCATCCACGTTCGCGGCACCGATTGAAAAAAGTAATCCGTGGCCGCGGCTGGAAACGCGCGATGCAATTTGGGCAAAGGCAGCGCCGCGAGCAGGCACAGGGTGTCGAGATGGCTGCAATGATTGGCCACGATGACAAGCGCGCGATTGGTCCGGAACCGTTCGCGCCCGGTGATTTCGAACCGGTGATAAATGCGAAGCCATGCGCGCAGAATCAGCGCCGCCACTGCACGCAGAACCAGGACTAACGGATTCGATTCACCGGAACGCCGGCGCAACCGTTGCACGAACGCCGCCTCCAGCTCCAAGGCATTTACTGCCTGCAATCTTCTCATCGCAAT
>DATFCK010000195.1:0-4055 GCA_035253185.1 Chthoniobacterales bacterium
CATCAGAACGCCGCCGATGTTGTGGACCCATTTGCCTAACGAAAATCCACGGATGGAGACCCAGGCCAAACCGCCGACCAGCCCGGCGCTGGTCAACGATACCCACCACGGACTATTCGGCATCCAGGGCGCGTTAAATGCATAGCCGATGTTTGTGGTTACAAACATCCCCATCAGAACAATCACGGTGATGGAAAACAGCCAGAGGTTCCAGGCGACCATGAATCCGGCGAACTCGTTAAACCCGAGCTTGGCCCACTGATAGATTCCTCCTTCCAGCGGCATGAGGCGGTTTAGGTAGATGACCACCGCCGCCTGCGGGATGTAGAAAAGCAGGATGGCGAGAAGCCAGAAAAAAAGATGCGCCTGACCGAGCTTGGCGGCGGCGCCGACCCAGCTGGATCCGACCACGAACAGGATCTGAGTTAAAACGAGGTCGCGCAGCCCGAGCGGTTTCTTCAAAGACAGACTGTGTTCTTCGACTTCGTGCTCGGAGCGGAGAAGATCAGTGTTGGTTGTCCCGTCTGCCATTTGGTTATCCGTGTTGGCCGTGAAGGCTATAGTGGCTTCAAGTTCAAGCCAAGGCTTTGACGAGGAGCGTCTCGTTCGGGGAGCACAGGCTACCAGCCTGTTGTTGCCGGCAGCTTGCCGGCAAATCCTTTAAGTTCGTCTCGGCACGGCGGCCGAGACCAACAGGCTGGCAGCCTGTGCTCCCCGAGAGACCGCGTCAGCGTTCATATCCCGGTCACAGATCATCTCTCGGCGGTAAGTTCCAGGTCTAAAAGTTCGCGATGGCAGAATGGCATCGCCAGCACGCTGCAAGCGTTCGCTACCCGGAATCGCGCGTGTCCGCTTCTTCCTTCGGCGGCGGAACGGTGCGAAACTCTTTGTGACGAATCTTGCCGCCAGCGTGCGCAATGTAGCCGCCGATGGCCAGAACCGCGAAGCCTAACAGCATACTGGCAATCGTTAGGCCGATTGCGGACTTCGGAAATTTCATTGGCACGGCAATGGCCAGGACGCTCACCACCGCTAAAGCGTAGAACCACAAGATCAGATCCTCCGCCCGGTGTTCATGCGCTTCCAGCCAGGCCCGGCCATCGTCGTCGCTCATCGCTAATACGCGATCGGCGGATCGCTCACCGAACTCGTATACCGGCCACGCCATTGCCGAGGCGAACAGAACCAGGCTCAGACTAACGATCTGGCCGGGGCGACTCCGCAAAACAAGCGCGATAATCAAACCGATCAGGGCGACTGCCAATCCATAGATTGGCAGCGGATTCAGCAGGACATGGATGTATTCCGGCTGTCGCAGATCTCTCAGTAACGCTTCCATCACAATTTATCTTCGCTCGGACTCTTGAATATCTTCCTGACCCGCTCGGCCTCGTCCGGCGGCAGGTATTTGGCCCAATTCTTGACCGTGAAATGCCACCACTCGTTGTGAAAGCCGTAGAATCCCGAGCCGGCCATGGCGACCTGCAGCAAACGTAATCGGCGACGAACCAAAGGATCCGGCCCGACATAACGAGTCATGGCCGCGACCGTGAAGTCATCAAAGTCGGTAGGCATTTGAACCTCCCGGTTATGCAAATCTGTCAGCGTGCAATCGACCGCGACGCCCCAGCTATGGAGCGAGCCGGCGCCGAGCGCGGGGTTTGCCACATAATTATCGTTCTGTATCGCGCTCCAAAGTTCTGTTTGCGCCGCCGGCGGCCGGTAGGCGTCCCAGATTTTCAATCGATAGTTATATTGTCTCAGAAATTTGTGGGCTGACGCCAGCCGCGGCAGAAGTTCCGGGCGGACCATCGCGCGCATTCGTCTTGGGTACAATGCCCGCCGCGCGATGTTGTTTTTGCCGGCGTAACGGAGCTCGACCACGATGGTGGGATCGGCCTTCTTAACGTCAGCCAGCGGTATGCCGGTTTGCGCGAGCGCGGCGGTGATGCTTGCCAGTAAAACGACAACTCCCGCGGACGCCCTGACCAACATCATTGCGTTTCACTGGACTGCGATGCGACCACGGTAGGGATGTCGCTTTTCGCTAAACGTTGCAGAAGCAGACGTGCACTGTTTTCGGGCATGTTAAAGGTGAGCTCAATAGTCATGTCCTGGCGCGACACGGTTGGATTGTCGGCGAACAGCAGGAGATCGGAATCAGCCAGATGCAGCCATTGATGCGGCTGGTCACGCAAGGCAGTGACGAGTTGCTGGGCACGCTCAGATGACGCCGTCTTTATTTGTAGTCGCGCGCGAATCGGATTGTCCAAGCCTAACGTGAGACCGATCAACTGCGCGGAATCCAACAACTCACGAGTAAAAATTGGATGAAACGCCCGGGAAAGATCAAGCGGATCGCGGGACATCAATATCAGCGCGTTCTCGCGATCGGTTGGTTGGAATCTTTCCAGAGGTAAACCGGTGATTTTGAGGTCGCGCTTCATGCCGAGACGAACTTCGACCAGTGTTTCCACATCGGTGGCACTGCCCACTGCGAGCGTGGTGGGTCCGACACGGGCGATGGCCAAATCGGGTTTTTGCCACACCGCAAGCCCCGCCACGGTTCGTCGCTCAACGGTTTTATCCTGTGAAATGGCGCGAATAAGCGGGGTCACGTCCGAGCGCGTTTGAATCAGAATGAACTCGCGCCGTTTTCCATCATCGGTGTCGTTGATGGCGCGGGTGACGCGGTTCGCGTCTCTGATCAGATTCATCGGCGACCGGGCGGCTCCGCCAATCAGGCCGGTCCAAACCCCGGCCCACACTTCGGGCTGCTCCTTGCGCCACCTTTTTGGCAGGTCATCGTTCTCAAACTCATCGATGTTTAAAGATAGAACCGCTTCTGATTCCTGCGGCAACCACTCGCGGCGACGAGGGGAACTCAAGACTAACGGGAGCAGGATCGCCAACAAGCCGAGGACCGAGACCACGCTGAAATAAAATTTCCGGAGCTCCTGTTTGTCGATTTGGCTGGAAAGCAGCGCCAGCTCCTGGGTGTGCTGCAAATGCCTGTCGACGGCGGTGTGGTGCCGTTTGACGTCGGTTAACAAGTGAGGCGCATTTGGGGGGGCGATGCCTTGTGACGCCAGGTGCCGGCCAATGTTCAAGTAAGCCGGATTTTTCCGTTCCTCGACCACTTGATGGTGAGCCCGGGCTTCGCGAATGGCGTCCTGCTGAGTTTTGATGCTTTCGGCAAACGACTTGTCTTTTGACTCAAATTCGCTCCGGACCCGTTCTGTTGTCTTTTCGATGGTCGCCAGCTCGGCATCAGCTGCTTTCAGTTTTTCTTTCGCGCTTTGACAGGCGTCCACGCTGCCCAGCCTTGCCCTAACCAGTTCGGCTCGTTCATCCGGTAACCTGGCTCGCCGCGCACCCAGCGACGCCGCTTTTGCTTCACGATCAACCGGAGGCGGTTCCATCGCCTCCAAAGTGCCTATTTCTTTTAGTAACGCGCGATCGGCTTCTTCATTTTCCTGAATTCGCCGATCCACCGCCCCAAGTTCGCGTTCACACAAATCGGCGGAGTGCTTGGCCTCGTTACGCTTTTGCAGGATCGGTTTCTTTTCCGATTCCAGTTTGGCGATCGCTTCATTCTGTTCCCGCTGATTTTGTTCACGGTCGGCCTGAATTTTTTTAATCCCGGCTTCGATATGTGAAATGCGGATCGCGACTTCCTTTTGTTCCTGTTCCAGCTTTTTCAGCGCGACAATTTCATTCCGCAACTCCGGGAAATTGGCGGCCTGAGCGGTGCCTTCGCGGCCGAGGCTAATCTCGCTCTTCTGTAACAGGCGTTTTTCGTGGCGCAAAGCAATGCGCGTCTTTTGACGGCGCACCTTTAGCCCGATCTCGCGGAGCCCTGTTCGGATAAAGCTCACAGCAGGGAAGTTAGATGATATGGCATCACCGGTCTACCCACGGTGCGACTAGCACCTGTCGGGCCGCCTTGGTGAGAGGTGAGAGGTGAGAAGTGAGAAGTGAGAGGTGAGAGGTGAGAGGCGGGGAACGCAGGTTTCCTTCTCCCTTTTCACTCCTCACCTTTCACTCGGTTGAAA
>DATFCK010000196.1:0-2759 GCA_035253185.1 Chthoniobacterales bacterium
ATCGGTTAAAGAGATCAGCGCGGAGATGTCCTCCTGTCGTGTTGGTTGGTCGCGCAGTTTCCGGATCATTGAGTTCCAGTAGCTGGCGTCGTCACCTTGATGGTTGTGGTCCGCGATCATGATCATCGCTTGGTCGGCCAATGCCGACGATCCTGGAATTGCCCCCGCTGCACTCAGGTATTTCCACGCTAAGTCGAGCACCTTGCCCGGGCGGTAGTCGGAGCCGATCAGGAGTAGTCTCCCCGCTTCGTACACTGCGCGCGCCGATTCTGGGTGCCGGTTTGCTTCCGAGACAGCCAGCCGCAGCGGATCAGACCATTCCTGTGCGCGCAAATTGGTGGCAATGGCGAACCACAACAACGAGATCGTAACGACGAATCCGCGCAGAAATGGCCATGCGATTTTCCAGCGCAAGCCCAGCAGCAGGGCACCCGCTGCCAGCAATACGCCGACCGAGGCAAAGTACATGCGTTGCTCATACACCAGCTCAAGCGGCACGATAGTTGCGGTCAGCAGTTGTGCGGCGAAGAACCACAATATTCCCAGCGAAACCAGCGGGCGGCGCTTGCGCAAGCATATGGCAACGGTAATGAGTGCAAACAACAGCCAGATCGCGACTAGCGTGGTCCAAGGGCTCAGCAGGCCCGTCGATACCACAATCTCATCGTGGTACAGGCTGAGCACCATGGGGTTGGGGAGCAGCGTCCAATGCAGGTAATCCACTAGCACGCGCGGTTCGGTTAGGAGGCGTTGCACCAAAGTGAAGTCGCGTCCGGAAAATGCGCGCGGTTCCAACGCGCCGCGCAGCAGCCACAGAAACCCCAGTGCAGCGGGAATGAACAGCGTGACGGTAAACAGTGTCCAGATGCGATTGTCGGTGCGCCGCGGCATTTCTTTGCACGCGCGATCGCGTTCCGCGGGAACGGTTGCCCAATCACATTGGATGCCGAACCTGATTACCACCCATTCCGCAAGAAATGCGAAAACCGGCACTAGTACAGCGGTTTCTTTGGATGTAAGGCCGAGGCAGGTGCCTAGCACGATGCCGCTCACGGCCAGTGCAAAACCATTGCGCTCGTGACGCCTCACGGTTGCAGTCAGCATTATTCGACGTCCACGCAAATACGCCCACAGCCCTGCCAGTATGAAAATTTGGCATAGACTTTCCATCCGCTGCACGACATACAGCACAGCCATGACATTGATTGGCAAAAGCAACCATGCCGCAGTGACGACCAAAGCCAGTCGCGTAGCGGCCGGTTCGTCGGTGCCGGCGAGTGGTTTGCCGCTCGATTCTTTTTGTGGATGCGAGGATTCGGTCTCCGGTAGGCCGGCTCCTGCAAGATCATTCGTCGGCAGGGGCCATTTTGCCGAATTGCTGCCGCCTTTATTTTCATGGAAGCGCGCCTCCACGCGACTCGCATTGCATATGCCGGCTAGGCGCAACAGCTCGCATAACATCACGTACAACAGCACACCGTTGAGCAGATGTATCAGGATGTTGGTCAGCTTGAATGACCGTGGATTGCCATCGCTGAAGTACCAATTTAGCGCGAAGGTTATCGATGCCAACGGCCGGCGCAGGAAACTCGAAGGAGACGACAACGCCGCGTTCACCCACCCGCTCGGTTCCGAGTGTCCATGCGTGATGTGAATGGCCGTGTTCTCAACGATATTAGGAAAGTCATCGAATACCCATCCACCTGCAACTCCGGGCCAGTACACAATTGCCGTCACGGCCACCATCGCAGCGAGCAACAACCGGGGCAACCATGGGCGGAAGCGGTTCTTCATGCGCATCAGCAACACTCTTCTTTGAACAACGTATCCTGCACCAGGTGCGACGTAGACATCGACGTGCTCGCCGATGGGCCTCGAGGTGCATGTTGTGGGGTCTCACGCCACTGCGCAATTGCTATACGACCGTGGACGAGCACGCGGTCCTCGGCGCGGTTTAGGGGCATTATTCGGCAGCCGACGCGTCTTTCCACGGGTTGAGTGGAATCGGAGCGATGGGCTGGCCATTATTCGCGTCCATCATCATAACCATATCCCACTTGTGCGCCTGGATTGGGACCCAAACGACCTGGCTTTCGCTCAAATGCCGTGAGCGGAGCCAGCGGGTAATTTCGCCCGACGCATCGGGGTGCATCGCTCGAAGCACTGAAGCGGAGTGCGCGCGCTTGAGTACCTGTCTTGCGTCGGAAGAGTAGTCGACGTAATAGCGAGGCAGATACTGTATGTCCTTGCCGCCGTGCAGCGTCGAGAACATCAAGGCGGTGCGCTGCTTCGGATCTTCAGGCAGCTTCGCCCCTACGAGTACCGGTCCGGTCCATGACAGCCGCCGCCATTTTGGACGGGCAGCTTGTGCGAGATCAGCGGCGGATAGCTCGTTTGCACTTACCAGCACGAATCGGTCAACCGCGGCCACCATGAAAACCGGGCGCGAACTGACCAATACATGAAATCCATAAATCAACGCGGCAAACTGCAAGATTGCGATCACTGTCAGATCGAGCTTGAGTCCGCGCTTGCCACTTTTGAACACCAGCAAGGTGAGCAGGGGGCCGATTGAGACGTCCACCCCCACCACCAATGCCAGCAATTTGCCGGCGCCGTCGGCATGAAAGTACGGTGGGGGATACCAGACACCCAGCAGCAGTGCCGATGCGAGCGCTGCCACCGCCGCGCTGATGCACAGGTGAATCGCTGCAGCTTTCCACCGCGACACGGGCAAATTGCGTTTTTGGGGTAGTGCA
>DATFCK010000197.1:0-3606 GCA_035253185.1 Chthoniobacterales bacterium
CCGCCGGCCAAGTCGAATGTGTTCGCCTGGTGCGAAGCCGGCGGTCCGGGCAAACTGGTTGCGGTGTGGTTAGGGAATGATTCCGCCACCTTGAGCGACAATATGCCTAACTGGTCGACTGATCCGGCGGCCGCGTCTCTATTTCCTTGGTACGGCTACGTGGCCTTGATCTCAAACGCGAACACGCCAAGTCCGTTAATCGAACAGGATCGGTTTACCCAAAAGCCAATGCATTACGGGCAGATCTGTAACAGCGGCATCGGCTGTACACTTCAGGTGCCGCAGGGCGATCGTACCATGGCCGATTTTCTGTCGGTGGATCTCGCCGCGGATGGCGCCATTCAAATTGTGTATAACGATGTATCAAGTCAGTATCACGGCGCTCATCTCTTCCTCGCCCGCCAGCTGACCGGCCCGACCGCAATCGGAACCACTTTGAGTAAGCCAAATCCAGCGAATCCAGTTTCCGACCCGACCGGTGATTCGCAGGTGCCGCACTACTCCCCCATCGGCGCGGGGGCTAATGTCCCGCAATTGGACTTCACGCTGGCCGGCGTCAGCCAGCCTGATGCGAATACGCTCCGCGTTTCCATGACGCTCAACGATTTGAGCAGCCTTCTGCCGCCGGCCGGGAAGAACAGCGCATTCTGGATCACGCGTTTTCAGGCGTTATCCAAGAATGATGCCGGAACCGGCGAAGCATATCGCATCTTTTATGTGGGCGCGGAATCGGTCGGCGGCGCTCCGCCGATCTTTTTCGCCGGAAGTCCCACTCTGCTTGGCGCGCCAGTCGGTTGTATCGGAACAACGCCGGGAACTTGCAAAGTTGTGCAATACCCTACCGAGATCACCAACTTAACCGGTGCGGTAACCGGGTCGGTTAACGGGAACACAATTTGCATCGACATTCCGCTGGACCTGTTCGGGCCAAACCGGCCGATTGGAAATACCCTGTTCAATGTGACCGCGTTCAGCGGTGGCCGTAATGACAGCGCGACCGACGTCTACACCGAAGGCGATTCCACTAAAGCCTTCGATTTTCAGTTGGGGACCGTCAATTCAACCCCGTTAGTTAGCGTAGTGTCGCGCAAGGTTCACGGTTCCGCCGGCACGTTTGATATTGATTTGCCACTGATCTCGCCGGCCGGGATCGAATGTCGCACCCCGGGTTCGACCGGCACCAATGGCGTTGATTACAAACTGGTGTTTAGTTTCTCCGGCCCGGTAGGAAACTGCGGAACCACCAACACCGGAACGGTAAGCTCCGGCCCCGAATCGAATCAGTGCACGGTCGATCTGACTAACGTGCCCAATGCGCAATATACCACGGTCACCCTCACCGGTGTAAACGTGCCGGCCTGTCCGGCGTTTACTGGGAATGTGTCCGCGACTATGGGCTTATTAATCGGCGACGTCACCGCTAACAAGGCGGTGGGAAATACCGATGTGTCAGACGTTAAGGCACAGGTGTCGGCACCGGTAACCAGGTCCAATTTCCGGCACGACGTGACCGCTAACGGCGCGATCACTAACACGGACGTCAGCACAACCAAGGGGAAGGTGGGAACCACTCTACCGTAGGCTATGAGCCGGCTGTTTTAGGGGCCGTACATTATATATATAGTGTACGGCTGACCCTGTGGCCGACAGGGGCGTGTCGATTTGGGACGCTCCGTAACCTTATCTTGCTACAAGCAAGGCGTTTACGTCGAAAAATGGCCCCCGCGCTTTCAGTCGGCGCATTCTTCCTCGAATTCACCCGCCCGAGACGGCCATTTTGTGCTCGCGCCCGAATCAGAGAAAAACCTTCAATTATTCGATCGCCCTGTGAAAAACAATCGTACCTCAGAATTTGGATACGCTCGCTGCCTGGTGGCGTTGACCCTTTGTGCCGCCAGTCTCGCCCTAATGGGGTTGAGCATAACCGCTGCGCCCTCCGCGGCGAGGAAAGCCAGGGTTCAATCGGTCGACTCTCGGTTGTCTGCGTCGAACAAGGTTGCGCCCTGGGTTGTTGAACACACCGCCGGCGGCGGAGAAGCTGAGTTTCTCATCGTATTGGCAGATCAGGCCGATCTCAGCGGCGCGGCCGCCTTGCCTACCAAGGACGAGAAAGGTCGTTATGTCCGCGAGACCTTATGGAATAAAGCGCAAGCGACGCAGGGTCCACTGCTGGAATGGCTGCGGGCACGAAACATTCCCCACCGGCCGTACTACATCGTTAATCTGATTTGGGCGAAAGGCACAACCGATCTGGTACAACAACTGGCGAATCGCGCGGATGTTCTGCGTATCGAAGGCAACCCTCGGATCCTGAACATTGCGCCCTCGGCGCCGGATGAAGTGGCCGAACCATTCATACCGGAAGCCACCAGCGCGATTGAACCCGGCGTCAATTACACCGGCGCCCCGTTAGTCTGGGCAATGGGTTATACCGGTCAGGGAATTGTGGTGGGCGGTGCCGACACCGGTTATCGGTGGGATCATACTGCACTCAAATCACACTATCGCGGATGGAATGGAACCGCGGCCAACCATGATTATAACTGGCACGACAGTATTCATTCCGGCGGCGGACCCTGCGGTCCCGATTCGGTGCAACCATGCGATGATAACAGTCACGGTTCGCACACCATGGGAACCGCAGTCGGTGATGATGGTGGCAGCAATCAAATCGGCATGGCTCCGGGAGCAAAATGGATCGGATGCCGTAACATGAATGAAGGAGTCGGCGCGCCCGCGACCTATATTGAGTGCATGGAATTTTTTCTGGCGCCCTACCCCGTGGGTGGGACACCGGCCCAAGGCGATCCGAGCAAATCTCCGCATATCACTACCAATTCGTGGGGATGCCCTCCGGACGAAGGTTGCTCAGCCGATTCTCTTAAAGCAGCCGTTGAAGCGCAACGCGCGGCGGGAATTATGATGGTAACATCGGCCGGTAACAATGGACCGGCTTGTGGAACGGTCCAGGATCCTCCGGGCATTTATGACGCGGTGTATTCGGTCGGCGCGCTGAATACCGGCGCGGACACCATCGCCACATTCAGCAGTCACGGTCCGGTGCTCATCGATAACAGTCTCCGTTTAAAACCGGATTTGAGCGCGCCGGGAACCAGCACCCGATCATCCGTCCCAACCAGCACCACTTCATACGGCAGCAAGAGCGGAACCTCCATGGCCGCTCCCCACGTAGCCGGCGCCGCGGCGTTACTGATGTCGGCCTATCCCGGCTTGATTCACGATGTGGCGATGACGGAAACAATTCTGAACGAGACCGCGGTTGATCTCGCCGGTGGCACATGCGATCTGCCTACGGCCTCGCCTAACAACACCTTTGGCTACGGGCGGCTGAACATCAAGGCAGCGGTGGATCGAGCGCTCACTTTGCCACGTCTAACCGGTGCGGTTTCCCGGAAGGTTCATGGAGACGCCGGGACATTCGACATCAATCTGATGCCGGCTTCCGGCTCTGCGCTAGAATGCCGCGGCGGTGACGGCAATCACACGTTGGTATTCACATTTAATAACAACGTGGTGAGCGGCAGCGCAACGGTAACAGATGGCACCGGCAGCGTGTCGGGAAGTTCGACGTTTAATGGAAACACC
>DATFCK010000198.1:0-2298 GCA_035253185.1 Chthoniobacterales bacterium
GGCAGCGATGCCACCCAATAATCTACCCAATCCCAATCCCGCGCCGGTTCCGGTTCCGCCCGCGCCCAAGCCGGTACCTCCACCAAACCCGGTGCCCGAACCGCTGCCCCCAAACCCGCCCGAACCCAGGATTTAGCGGGAGCCGGTTCGTTAGGCATTGGAAAGGTGGATCGGTCGCTCCGCCGGGTGATGGTACGGCATCAGCCCCGCCTTATCGGGGCTCATAATGACGCCTTCGGCGTTGGGCTTGGCATCGCCCGCGGAGCGGCCGCTCCACCTTGGCGCTAAGACCGTTTGACCGTTGAACTCTTATCCTCGCTGAGGCGGAGGAGGCGGAAAAAGATATCGCAATAGCGGATCCATCCGAGCCGCCCATGCGCCCTCGGTGTGTTCAGCGCCTTCGACCTCCTGATACTGAAGGTCATCATACAATTTCCAGCCTTTCTCCACCAGCGCATCGCGCAGGGTCCGGGCGCGTTCCCAGCCTTCTTCATGCGTTCCGGTGTCCAGCCAGATTTTCAACGGAAGTTTGGCCGGTAATTCTTCGACCATCCTGACGATAGCCTGGTCGTCCCACCAGATGGCGGGCGAAAACACCCCGAGTCTGGTGAATACGTTCGGAAACCATAACCCGAGCGCTATGGTAAGTAGTCCGCCTAACGACGAGCCGGCGGCGCCGGTAAATTCGGCCTCCGGACGGGTCCGATACGTCTTGTCGATAAACGGCTTCAATTCTTCAATCAAAAACCGCCCATACTTTTGGCCCAGGCCGCGACTCCGCTTTTTTCGCGCACCAGCTTGTTGAATGACTCCGCGGGTAGGCGCGTATTCATGGATCCGGTTGTCGCCGGTGTTATCGATAGCCACGATAATCACCGGTTCGATCAGGTTCTTGCGAATGAGCCGTTGGGCCGTTTCATCGGCGCCCCATTCCACGCCCGCGAACGAAGTAGCGGCATCAAATACGTTCTGGCCGTCCTGCATGTAAAGCACCGGGTAACGAGCGCGCCGTTGCCTTCGATATCCGCGCGGCAGATACACCAAAATATCGCGCCGGTTCCGCAGCAGTCGCGATTCAAAATGGGAATGGCGATGAATATTTCCGGTTAAGGTGTGATCCGGCATATTTGGAACGAGACGCTTCGTCTGGGACCCAGAGTTTGTCGAGTAGTCACTTGGTTAACGTTTGGGAGTTGAAGGCCAGATTGAAAAATCCTCGATTGCATAAGCGGTTGAAACGGCTGGCCTGCATCCTGACGACATTTTCACCGGGCTGAAGCTTCCGGTGTCAGTAAGAGGTTGCCTGTCATGCTTTTGTCATTAACACCGGGCCTTCAGGCCGGTGATTTCCATCAGAATTCCGGCAGGCAGCCGTTGCAACGGCTTTTCTCCCGCGCAAAAGCATTTTGATCGAGCGAGAAAAGTTGTTAATCCTGAAGGCCCTCTATTTCTGCCACATGCACGAGCGTTATATCCGTTGGTACACACCACATCTCAGCCGCGACTTCGAGATGCTGGTTTATGGCAGCGGCGGCGGTCTTCCTCTGATTCTTTTTCCGACGTCGTTTGGACGGTATTATCAAACCAAGGATTTTGGACTGGTCGATTCGGTGGCCGGTTATGTTGATGCCGGCCGGCTAACGGTCTATTGCCCGGACGCAATTGATCTGGAAAGTTTTTACAATAAATCGATTCATCCGGCGGACCGGATGCGGACGCATAACGCCTACGAAAACGTGATCGTGCAGGACGTGTTCGATTTTGCGCGCCGGGAATGTAATTGCCACCGAGTGGCGGTGAGCGGAGCCAGTTTGGGCGCTTATCACGCGGCCAATATCGCGTTCCGCCATCCCGATGCGGTGAACGTGTTGATCAGTCTTAGCGGCTCATTCGACATCAGCGATTTCTTCCACGGCTACCACGATGATAACGTTTATTTCAACAGTCCTTACCAGTATTTGCCTAACATGCCCGATCCATGGAAGTACAACCACATGCGGATCATCCTCGGCACCGGCGAATGGGATAATACCCGCCACGAATCATTGAGGTTATCAGGCATTCTGAATTCGAAAGGAATTTCGCATTGGCTCGACGACCGTAAGTGGTGCGGACACGATTGGAATTACTGGCGCGACATGCTGCCCTATTATTTGTCGACGCTGTAGTTAAGCGCTGGCCTAACAAGCCGGCTCGGAGGGACGAGCTCGTCTCGTCCCATGAATTACCTTCTCGTGCGATAGTGGGACGAGACTAGCTCGTCCCTCCGAACTCTGTTAGCTCCTGTTCAAACAAATC
>DATFCK010000199.1:0-18268 GCA_035253185.1 Chthoniobacterales bacterium
GAGAGGTGAGGGGTGAGAGGTGAGAGGTGAGAGGTGAGAGGTGAGAGGTGAGAGGTGAGAAGTGAGAGGTGAGAAGCGGGGAACGCAGGTTTCCTTCTCCCTTTGCACTCCTCACCTTTCACTCGGTTGAAAGGGCCCTACTCGTCGCTGCTCAATTTGGCTAAAACGCTAAAATCTTCCAGCGTGGTGGTGTCCCCGGTGACTTTGTTGCCGGTGGCAATTTCTTTCAGAAGACGCCGCATGATTTTGCCACTGCGGGTTTTCGGAAGCGCTTCGGCAAATCGGACTTCATCGGGACGCGCGATGGCACCGATATGTTTGGCCACGTGTTCTCGCAGTTCATCTTTCAGAACACGACTCGGCTTGACCGCGCCTTTCAAGGTGACAAACGCTACTACTCCCTGGCCTTTGAGTTCATCCGGACGCCCGACTACCGCGGCCTCCGCCACGTTAACATTGCTGACCAGCGCGCTTTCGATTTCAGACGTGCCGAGCCGATGCCCGGCTACGTTCAGAACGTCGTCAATTCGACCAACAATCCAAAAATATCCGTCCTTATCCCGCCGCGCGCCATCGCCGGTGAGATAATTTCCGGGAAACTCGCTCCAATACTGTTTTTTGAACCGCCCCTTGTCGCCATAAATGGTGCGGAGCATTGAAGGCCACGGACGACGAATGATCAATTTGCCCCCGACGTTAGGCCCCACTTCTTTCCCGGCGGGATCGACTATGGCAGCGTCGACACCGAAGAAAGGCAGCGTTCCGCTGCCGGGTTTGGTCGGGGTTGTGCCCGGCAACGGTGTGATCATGATGGCCCCGGTCTCGGTCTGCCACCAGGTATCGACAATCGGGCAACGGCTATCGCCAATTACCCGGTGATACCACATCCATGCTTCGGGGTTGATCGGTTCGCCTACCGAGCCCAGAAGACGCAACGACGAGAGATCATGCTTTTTCACCCAGTCATCACCCCAGCGAATGAACGCTCTAATCGCGGTCGGCGCGGTATAAAGAATGTTGATGCGATGATCTTCAATCATCTTCCAAAACCGGTCCGGTTCCGGCCAGTTAGGCGCGCCTTCGTACATGAAAGTGGTAGCGCCGGTGGCAAGAGGGCCGTAAACGACGTAGCTGTGACCGGTGACCCAGCCGACATCCGCCGTGCACCAGTAGATGTCTTCATCGCGAATATCGAAAACGTATTTGGTGGTGGAATAAATGCCGACCAGATAACCGCCCGTAGTGTGCAGAATTCCTTTCGGTTTCCCGGTTGATCCGCTGGTGTACAGAATGTACAGCGGATGCTCGCTATCGAGCGCGACCGGCGGGCAGTTTGCGTCCACATATTCCATTTCCCGGTGCCACCACACGTCGCGCCCTTCTTCAATGTGAACGTCGTGACCGGTGCGGCGAAAAACGATGACTCGTTTAATTGAGCTCGTGCCTTTCAATGCTTCATCGACGTTATGTTTCAGCGGAACGATCGTGCCGCGCCGATAACTGCCGTCGGCCGTGATCACCGCGGTGGCGCCGCTATCAGCGATCCGATCCCGGATTGAGTCTGCGCTAAATCCGCCAAAAACAACGGAGTGAACCGCCCCGATTCGGGCGCAAGCCAGCATGGCGATTGCCGCTTCGGGGGTAGTCGGCAGATAAATAATAACCCGGTCGCCTTTTTTGATGCCGTTCCTTTTTAATACATTCGCGAACCGGCAAACTTCATGGTGAAGTTGCTGATAGGTTAGCGTGCGCTTTTCACCCGGCTCACCTTCCCAGATGATGGCGGCTTTATTGCGGCGGTGAGTCAGCAGATGACGGTCGAGGCAATTCTCGGAGACGTTGATCTTGCCGCCGACGAACCATTGCGCGAAGGGCGCCTTCCATTTCAGAACGGTTTTCCAGGGCGCGCGCCAGGTCAGTTCGCGGGCTTCGCGGCTCCAGAACTTATCTGGCTGCCGAATTGATTCGCGGTATAGCCGGCGGTACTGCGCCAGGTTGTTGATTCGCGCCTTGCGGGCGAATTCTTTCGAAGGTTTAAAGACGCGTTTCTCGACGAGATGGGATTCGATATTCGAGTCGGGCATGATGTTTGATTCGGGGTTGACGCTACCAATCGATCGTCGCACCCTCAATCGAAAGTTAGCCGTTCGGCTGGGTGTTAACAAAAGCGGCGAGTCGCCGCTTCGACCGGTGAGGCCTGGAGGCGAGCCTGTTTAGCCTGCGAATTCGGTTGTCGGAAACAATAGCGCTCCGAAGGTAGGATATGTCGGATCACATTTATAAGAAGATCGAGTTGGTCGGTTCCTCACCGAAAGGATTTCAGGACGCCGTTGAAAACGCGTTGTCGCGGGCCAGTCAGACCGTGCGCAACATGCGATGGTTCGAGGTAGTAGAGACGCGTGGAGAGATCGAGGAAGGCCGGGTCAACCACTGGCAGGTGACGCTGAAGGTCGGCTTTACCCTGGATAAGTGACGACCGGCGGGCAAAAGGATGCAGCGGTCGGTACGTCCACACCGCCGTATCAGCCGTCGAATATCGATTAAAGGCTACTCGTCCTGAGCAGCCTGATACACGCGAGTGGCGCCGTAAACGAGCACCGCCGGCCGCAGCGCCAACAGTGATAATCGAGCCAAACCGCGGATCATCGCTCCGACAGGCAGCCGGTTCAGAACGTACCCCGCCACAAACGCATACAACAGCGCCTGCCCGGGATTCTCCCGAATGTATTCCTCCGCCTGGCCCACGAAATCTTCCACGTGTTCCCTGGTGTAACGAACGCCGCGGACGACGATATCCTGATCGTGATCTGTTTGTGAGGTAGTCTTCGCCATCGTTAAAATATTCGCATCAGCATAAGCCTCTGCGTGTCAATTGGTCAACGCAAGCTCAGCCAAATGGTGCTGGCGCCGGTATTTGCCGGGAAATCGGGCAGCGGCGGTGTCCGATGAAATTTTCCAGCGCGGCGAGCTAGTTTGAGACAATAGCGCCCCATTACTTCCAGTCCTTTCTCGCGCAGAGTTGAGCAGTTGGTTGAGAGTAAAATCCACCCGTCACGCTCGATCAAATCCAGTGCCTGAGCGCAGAGCTCCTCGAAATTGCTCTGTACATGAAATGTCTTTCCCCGATGTGATCGGGAAAATGTGGGCGGATCGAGTATAATCATGTCAAACTTTTCACCTTTGCGCGCGAGTCGCGGCACCACGCTCAGGACGTCATCAGCAATGAACCGGTGATCCGCGGTGGACAGGCTGTTCAACGCGAAGTTTTCGCGTCCCCGTTCGAGCGATTTCTTGGAAAGATCGATACTTACCGTTTGTGCGCCCACTGACGCGGCCGCAACCGAGAACGAGCAGGTGTAGGCGAAGCAGTTCAGCAATCGCTTCGGCCTGGTTTGCCGAACGAAGCGACGATTCTCTCGCTGATCGATAAACAGGCCAACCGAATAGCCGGCCCCAAAATCTATTTTGTATTTCAGGAAATTCTCGGTCGCAATCGTCTGGAGATTCTCTGCTTCATCCCCGAACAGAAGTTGCGGTTTTTCGCGCTCTTCATTTTTCCTGGGCAGAAAACGCCCGAAAACGCGCGATACATCCACGCCTAACGAGGTTCGCCATAAGTACAACTCCAGGATCAGCCGATCGCGCGCATCGGCTTTTTTGAATGAAATGAGGGTATCGCGGCCGAATCGCTCCACC
The DNA here is from genome assembly GCA_035253185.1 of Chthoniobacterales bacterium. Lineage (GTDB taxonomy): Bacteria > Verrucomicrobiota > Verrucomicrobiia > Chthoniobacterales > UBA10450 > DATFCK01. The sequence goes on from DATFCK010000199.1 coordinate 3,697, forward strand.
CAAGCGTCATCGGTGGTGCACAGCCGGTGAGTATCGGTGCCTTCGGAGCCCAGCTGGTCCAGCGTCGCCTTATCGATCCATTCGGCTTTCAACCGCACCGGAGGGTGTTTTCCGGCAGGCGTTACCCGCGCGGTGCCGGTTGCCGGCTTCGGGTAAGCTATTACACTTTCGCCTCGCTCGAATTTGTTACGCCGGACAACATTCATTCGATTATGTCGCATTTTTCAACTCGCGCCTTTGGCGAATTGGGAAATTGGCATGACGGTTAATTCTCACGATGGATAAAGTTTCGGTTCGCGTTCCAGCGAGTGTGTCGAACCTCGGCCCGGGGTTCGATTGCCTCGGAGTCGGCTTGCGCCTTTATAATGTTATGGCCGTTGAGCGCGCGGCTGAGCAACAGGCTCTGCCTGCAGTATTGGACGAGGCCGCGGCCCTTTTCTTCAAACAACCCCGGGTGCGGCGCTTTGCTTTTTGTTGTTCGGTTAGGGAAAATGTGCCCCGGGCGCGGGGCTTGGGCAGCAGCGCTACCGTGCGCGTCGGTCTCTTGACCGGTCTCAACCGGCTGGCCGGTGATCCGCTGGATCGTAGCCAGTTGTTTGAACTGGCGGTGCGATTGGAAGGCCACCCTGATAATGTCGCGCCCGCATCTTTTGGCGGATTTACGGTCGCGCGCGGCAACGCGGTGCAAAGGTTCGCCGTTTTGCCACGTCTCAAATTCGTCCTCCTGATTCCGGACTACGAAGTAAAGACGAGCCAGGCTCGGAAGATCTTGCCGAAACAAATTGCCCGGCTGAACGCGGTCGAAAGTTGCGGAAACGCCTGCGCCATCACCGCCGCATTCGTTAGTCGCAACTATGAGTTGTTGCGAGGAAGCTTTGGCGACGGGTTGCATCAGCCATTCCGCGCCCGGCTGGTGCCATACCTGGCTAAGGTTATTGCCGCCGCCGAACGAGCCGGCGCGGTTGGGGCTTTTTTGAGCGGGAGCGGATCCACCATTGCCGCAGTAACCCTTGATCGGCCGGAACACGTGGCCAGGGCGATGCGCCGAGCGCTGGGCTCCGCCGCGGCCCGGACCGCGGTTGTGTCGGCAGACAATCATGGGGCCCGGATAACACAGCAGAAATCGTGAAAGAGAATCTGATCCCATTCGGCCGGCAGCGGCAGTGGCGTGGCAAAACAACAGCATCGATCTCCCCCGATCTGTTACATCGTAACTCCTAGATGGGACAGAGGTTAGAAAATCTCGAGCAGTTCGCCATCGACGTCATTCTCGAGCGGCGGCAGGGGGTCCGTGCCAGGATTTTGCGGGGGATTCTCTACATGTTGTCGCTCGTCTACGAGCGGCTGGTGCAGCTGCGGCTTACCCTTTACCGGCGGCGCATTTTTCGGGAACGGACGTTGGGCTGCCTGGTGATCAGTATCGGTAACCTGACCGTGGGCGGGACCGGGAAAACCCCAATCGTGGAAAAGTTTGCCCGGGCTCTGCAATCGGGTGGGCGGCGGGTGGCGATTTTGAGCCGTGGTTATCGAAGCGTTCCGGCAACGCCGCCCCCTGGCCGGGTGGCATACATGTTAGGTCGGCGCGATCATTCCCCGCCGCGCGTCGTATCCGATGGCAAAAGCGTGCTGCTTGACTCGTTAACGGCCGGTGACGAACCTTACATGCTGGCCCACAACTTGAAGGACGTAATCGTGCTGGTCGATCCCGATCGGGTCAAATGCGGGCTGTTCGCAATCGATAAATGGGGCGTTGACACCTTGTTGCTCGACGACGGCCTGCAATATCTCCATCTCAAACATCGCCTCGATGTGGTTTTAATCGACCGGCAGGCCCCGTTCGGTAATGAGTTTCTGCTGCCGCGCGGAACTTTGCGCGAGCCTCCGCGTAATCTGCGACGCGCCAGCTATATTTTTATCACCAAAAGCACCGGCGCGTCTAACGAGAGCCTGATTCAGCGGATCCGTAAATACAATCGCACCGCTGAGATTATCGAGTGCGCGCATCGGCCGTTGTATCTGCAGCATCTTCTCACCGGTGAACAACTGCCATTGGAGCGGCTGCGTAACACCTTTATCGGTTCCATCTGCGGCATTGCCGCCCCGGAAAGTTTCGAAGGCGGATTGCGCGATCTCGGGGCCAAGCTGGATTTAGCCAAGCGCTACATCGATCACCATCGTTATACCGCGGCCGAGATTCTTAGTTTCATCAATCGGTGCATCCGGCGCGACCTGGAAATGATCGTCACCACCGAAAAGGATGCCGTCCGCATGCCGCGGATCTCCGAATCGGAAATGAAAGTGCCAATGTATTTCCTGAGAGTGGAGATCGAAATACTCAGCGGACATGAAAGCTGGGAACATTGTGTCGCCCGCATCTGCAAGCCGCAGCCGATGTTATCTCCAGAGCGCTTCTTCGCGTAGCGCAGGCTTCTTCTGTAGCGGCGGTCTATGACCGTCGCATAATCGATAATGCCCGAGCGCCTACGTAGACTGGAAGAAACATTTCAGCGGTACCCGATATATTTCGTTACCGCCTGTACGCACCAACGTCGAGAAATTCTGGCCGATCCTATCATTCACGCCCAACTCATCGAATTTGCGGAGCACGGATCGGATCATGGCGCATGGTTAGGCGATTACGTGTTAATGCCGAATCACCTGCACGCTTTCGTTGCCGCCGATGATAACCGGATCAGTCTATCCACTTGGATGAAGTCGCTAAAGAATGCGCTCTCTAAAACACTTAGAAATAAAGGCATTTCACCGCCGCATTGGCAAAAGGGGTTCTTCGATCATGTTCTCCGCAGCGGTCAATCCTATTCGGCGCAATGGGAATACGTCCGGCAAAATCCGGTGCGGGCGGGCTTGGTTGGAAATCCCGACGAATGGGAATTTATGGGAAGTATTTTTCCACTCGGGTTCCGCGATGATCGCGTTAGGTGAATTAATGCGACGGTCATAGACCGCCGCTACAGAGATGATGTTTCGCCGAAACGCGCGATAAAACCGATCGATTCGATTTAATCTGTGGAAATCTGTGTCAATCTGTGGCGAGGGCCTTTTCGTCATGTCTGAAAAATCGCAGCTGGAAGTGGAGGGGAAAAAATTGGCGGTATCGAACCTGAACAAGGTTCTTTACCCCAAAGTGGGGTTCACCAAGGGACAAGTCATCGATTATTACATCCGGATCGCACCGGTCTTGTTACCCCACCTGCGAGATCGTCCGCTAACGATGAAGCGCTATCCGAACGGGGTGGATAAGGAATTTTTCTATGAAAAGAATTGCCCCAGTCATCGCCCAAAGTGGGTCAAAACCGCAAAGGTCTGGAGTGAGGGAAACAACCGGATCATGGATTATTGCCTCGCCCAGGATTTGCCGACCCTGGTTTGGGCGGCGAATCTTGCCGATCTCGAACTGCACACATCGCTGGCCCGAAAAAAGGATGTCGCTCGCCCCACCGTGATGGTGTTCGACCTCGATCCCGGACCGCCGGCCGATATCGTTCAATGTTGCCAGGTCGGACTGTGGCTCCGCGAGCTGTTGTCCGCCATGAAACTGAAGAGTTTCCCCAAAACTAGCGGCTCGAAAGGTCTTCAGGTCTACGTTCCACTTAATACCCCGGTTACGTTCGATCAGACGAAATCCCTGTCGCTCGCCCTGGCCCAACATCTCGAGCGCGAACATCCCAAATTAGTCTTATCGAAAATGGCAAAGGCATTGCGGAAGGGAAAAGTATTCGTCGACTGGAGTCAGAACGACGAGCACAAGACTACGGTCTGTGTTTACTCGCTCCGCGCCAAAGAAGAGCCAACGGTGTCAACCCCGGTCACCTGGGATGAGGTTGAAAAATGTTTGAAGAAGAAAAAGGCGGATCTGCTTCGGTTTCGCTGTGATCAAACGCTGGCGCGGGTCGACAAGATGGGAGACCTGTTCGAATCCGTAAACACGCTAAAGCAAAAGCTACCCCGAAACTCGGGCTAAACAGTTAGGCCCAGCGTTCGCCTGTCATCGCCCAGGCAGCTCAGGGTATGTGTTTGGGCGCGGAAAAACCGCCGCCACCCGTGCCGCCGCCACTGCTGAGGCCGGGACTGGTACCCGGCGGCAGGCCGGTGTTCGCTGATTCAGCGGCAGGTCCTTTACTGATATCGGCGCAGCCAATGAGGAAAAACCCGGCGCTAATTGCCAGGCAGAGAAGAAACACTGTTTTCATATGATTTACCCTGTGGATGTTGCTGGGTAGCGGGCCGAATGCTCGCTTCTCGAAGGTACTAATCAATAATCCCTGTAGAAAGCAAGCGGCTGTACCGATGGGCGCGTTGGGTGATGGCGGTTAGCAACGAGGAAAAGGCTTTCGATGCCGCACTAATCGCGTGCTATTGTTATGGACCAATAACGACCAGCCAGCCGATTCGGTCTCCCCATGCCCAACGAATCAATGCGGTTGATTAGGAAGCGTGCCGCCATAGCGGTTAGCCTAACGATCATGGGCGTCATAACCGCCCCAGCGGCGCGAAGCGAAACGATCTATTACGCGGTTTCACCCGGCGACAGCTTCGAACAACAGACCTGGCACTCGGCTGATCGTAAAACTTTCGAGACGAGTCGCCCGGCCAACGTCTTCGATCTCTACACCGTGCACCGGCTTGCCGATGGCAGCTCCAAAGTAATCCGAGAGATGAGCACGCCGTCAGGGGATTGGTTTTTGCATCTGACCTATCGTTATGGAAAGGACGGTCGCCTCACTAGAATTGACTTCGATTTTCGAACGTTCAATGGGATTTGCCCTTGTGGCGAGACCGGTCCGGTGCGTTGCCAAAGATCGTATGCGGTCGATACATCGGGGCGCATCCGGAAGGATTCGGAATTGGTGACCCATTTGAATACCGGCAACACCATTGATTGGACCTTTGACGAGCCAAAGGTTCGTCATTGGGCGAAGTTATCCGACCTTCCGATCAAACCGCGGTAGAACCGTGTAACCCTTTTTCGAAATGCGTATCTTTTCCTCGTTCTGAACAGCCATGAAACCTGACGAAATCGTGGAAAAATTTCCCTACAAAACCTATCTCAATATTCTGCATGAACCCCTGGAGCTGATTGACGTGCAGAAGCTGGCCGATGCCTGCACCGACAAGTGGTATAACCAGACCTTGTGCAAGGTGAACGAGTCCGTTGTTCGGATGGCGGTGATTCAGGGCGAGTATCACTGGCATGAACACAGTGATATCGACGAGTTCTTCTTTGTGCTCGACGGAAAACTGATCATTGATTTGCAGGATCGAACGGTTGAGCTCGGTCCGCGCCAGGGGTTCGTTGTCCCAAGGCAAATTCAACATCGAACCCGCGCACCGGAACGGACCGTCATCTTGATGGTGGAGCGGGCTGATATTGTGCCGACCGGAGACTAAGCGGGCCGGATCGTTAGCCTGAATCTTCGACGCTTGATTGAACTTTCTGCACCATCGAAACCGCCGCCATCAAAATCAGTCCAGCCACCACCTGGTGCCAGCGAAGCGCGGCATGGAAGAAACCCCAGGTGATGCAAACCGCCGCCAGCGTTTGCATCATTTCAAAATAGCCGGCGGTTGACGCTTTCGTCCGGCGCAAACCTTCGAAATAGATCAGAAGCGGAATCCCTCCCGAAATCGAGGCCAACAGGATGAAAGCGCCTATCGCCGTGCCGGCGTTAGCCTGGGCCGCAGCCGGCCACAATGACGCCGCGTTCACCTGGCCATACCCGATCAGGATTGCGCTCATGCAAATCAGCCCGATCACGACTCGCATGCTGCTGGCCAGTCTGAGGGACATGCCTAACATCGCCCCCCGGCCTGCCACGGTCGAGAGACCCCAGAAGACCGCGCAAATAAGCGCGTATCCGGTGCCGATGTTCAAACCGGCTTGCTGGAATGAAACTCCGATCAGTTCGGGATGTTCCACCGAAAGGAAAATGCCCGCCAGGATTGCAATCGCGGCATAAAGGAAAAATGGTTTGGTGAGCCGGTCACCGAACAGGAGAAATGCGGCCACGGTGGAGATCAGGGGCTGAATGTTCAGAATAACGTTCACCACCGTCGGGTTCCCGTTTTTCAGCGCGAGCGTAAAAAAAATCGTGCCTACCGCCGAGCCGGCGAAACCGGAGAAGATCAGAAAGCCCCACGCCCGAGCCGGCACCGTCGGTATTTCGTGAAGCCGGGGAATGAGGATGGGAAGAAACATCAGCAGGATGATGACATGCTCCCAAAACACGATCACTTTGGCATCGAAGAGCTGGTTAAGGGGAATCCTCCAGGCGCTCTCGGTGCCCCATAATGCGGCGCCAATGGCGACCAGCCAGGGACCATAACGGGCGCGACGTGGAAGTGGAGCACCTGCCGGCATGGCACGGTCTTAACGTTCGGAAGTGGCCGGGTCAACGGGTCGAATCAAAGATGCGAAGTCAGACTCGGGCCGTCCATGTAGGCGCGACGTCTGGTCGCGTTGGAAAAAAGCGGCGAGGACGCCGCTGCTACGTCGCGGCGAGTATTTCGTGTATTACTTTCAATACAGATGAAAATTGTTTCCGGCGGGCAAACCGGAGTTGATCGAGCGGCGCTGGATAACGCCCTGAAACATGCCATTTCGTGCGGTGGCTGGTGTCCGGCGGGGCGATTGGATGAGTTTGGCCGCATTCCAAGTCGTTACCCGGTTTGTGAATTGCCGGCCGGCGGCCCGGCAGAGCGAACACTCCAAAACGTGATCGATTCCGATGGTACCGTGATCATGTACCCGGGCCGGCTTTGGGGCGGGACCGAATACACGCTTCAGTGTTGCGTTGACCATAACAAGCCGCATTTGCTGATTGACGCGACCACGACTCCATCAAAAATCGCGGCGACCCTAATTCAGCAATTCGTTAGGCAGGAGAACATCGAAACGCTCAATGTGGCTGGTCCGCGGCAAAGTGAATGGGGCGAAGGCTATGACTACTGTTTCGCGACCATGGAGAAGTTTCTGCAATAGCTTAACCGGCAGACCTGGCCTCCGACCCGGTTCCAAAGCGCGCGGCGGTTGATCGCGATGAGCTACAAACCAAGCGCCGTTCAGTGACGTTATTCGTATCGCAGCGCCTTCACCGGGTCTAACCGGGCCGCAAAATATGCGGGGATCAATGCCGCCAGCGAGCAGATCACGAACGCACTGATGCAGATAATGGTAACATCCTGCGGTACTACCTGGGCGGGTAACTCGGAGAACTGATAGACCTCGCGCGGGAAGATTTCGATGTGCAACGTATTCGCCAGCCAGCGGCTGAATTCGTTCCGGTAACGAATCAGGGTCATGCCCAGGCCCAGCCCGGTCAGGGTGCCAAACAACCCGGTGATCGTGCCCTGGCCAAGAAACACCCAGATAATTTGCGATACATTGGCCCCGAGTGCTTTCACAATTCCGATCTCGCGCCGTTTTTGCACGGTGGTGGTGATTAGTGTGCTCATGATCCCGAACGCTGCCACCACTACGATGAAAAACAGCAGAAAGAACATCACGGTCCGCTCCAGCCTAACCGCCTCGAAAAATTGTTTGTTCATATCGATCCAGGTTTGAGCGTAGCGAGGCGGCTCCAAAAAACGCAGGATCGATCGTTTTACTCGTTCCGCGCCGTAGGGATCATCCGTCCTGACAATGATGCCGTGGAGGGCGTCGCCCAGACCGTACAACTCCTGACCTATGTAAAGCGGTACCAGAAGATACCCCGAATCATGCGCGTAATGGCCAGTTTCATAGATGCCGGTAACAGTCAGTTCCTTCGGCAGAACCACTTCGCGTAACTGATCGAGTACCTTTCTCTCTTCCTCGCCGGTGGCGGATTCGAGCTTTTTCATCGAGTCGAGCACGCTCCCGAGATTTCCCGGCGAATAAACAGTGATCTTGTCACCAATCCCTGCGCCTAACTGCCGGGCTAACTCGGTCCCGAGTATGGTCTTTTCGCCGTCGAGGTCCAGTTTGCCCTGTTTGATGAATTTGCGAAGTGGAATGACTTTTTCTTCCTGTTCCGGATCGATGCCCCGGATAGAGGGGGCGAGCCGGCGGCCCTGGAAGTCAACGATCACCGGTCCCTGCACAAACGGAGCAGTGGCCACCACGCCTGGGGTGTTGCGAATCTTTACCGTCAGCTCGCGCCAGTCTCCCAGCACTTCCTGGGTGGTAACCAGAATGTGGGCGTCGAAATCGATTACCTTTTGGCGAAGCTCACGATCGAACCCGGTCATGACGGCGATCACCAGTATGAGCACAGTAACTCCGAGCATCACCCCGATGACGGAAATCAGGGTGATGATCGAAAGGAATGTGCGCTTCGGCTTCAAATAGCGGAGCGCCAGAAAAACGCTGAATGGCAGTTTCAAATCGGCGTTACCGTGCCTGCAATCGCGGTTCTTTCCAAATGATACTTATCGGAAGGAGAAATCGTTCAACAGTAGGCAACAGATAGAGCAGAGCAGGTAAAGCCCTCAAGAAACTGACTTTAGTTTTCTGTGTTCTCTCCTGTGAATTGTTTGTGCGCGTTAAATTCGGAACAGCATCGTAATGATGAGTTCCATCGCCAGCACCCAGACCAGCAACACCTGCCACAGCCGGAGGTTCCGCGACGCCCACGTATCCGATGTGACATGAGGATCGCGTCCAAACCATTCTTTCCGGCGGCGGATAATATAGATTCCGGAGAAAAAGACCACGATCAGACAGATCGTGAAGAAGACACGCAGCGCGATCGTTACATCGCCGAGTTTGTGCACTGTTTCCGCCAGCACATGACAATTTCGTGCAATTGGCGCCACGTTGCCTGAATTTTCTTGCGAACGCAATCCGCGGTTTGCGCCGCTCGCTACTGAATGAAGCGACCTTTAGAATAGCGACCGGTTAAACCGGTCGCTATTGCCAAGGAGGCCTCAAGGCCGAGCTGCGATGCGGATTAAGGCTTACAGCCCGACGGGATGGCGCGCGGTAAAACCCCAGGCGGTGCGAGGCTCGGTGTACCAACGCGGGCCGACGTCGCCGCCGCGGCGAAAATCGGTGGTATCAAGTCGAAGACCGGCGATCATCGCAAAAGTGTGACCGCGCCGACTGTAAATGGTTATCCAGCGACCGCGGCCACGTTCGCCGTAACGCATCAAATCATCGGAAGGAAGTGGCTGACTAAGCGCTCCGGCAAAATGGAGTGCATACGAAACCGCGCCGGAACAATCATATCCCGAATCGTAAAAAGATCCGTGACCACCGCCCCAGTGATAAGGTTTGCGCCGGATCGAGTTGACCGCCCAAATGGCTTCCTTTACCCGATGCGGCGCGTTGGCTGGCGCGTAGGCGATTCCGCCGCGCAGGATCGCGCGATTGCCGGGAACGATCGGGCCCGAAGAGCGTGGCCGCGGTTCCCAGCTTGAATCACGTTCATCGTCGTCAGAGTCGTTCGGGATGGCCGCGTGCGGAGCGGCTTGAGGCGCATAATAAGCAACCCGGATGGCCCGTTGTGCGGGAGGATCCAGGGTGAAGGGTTGTAATTGCACGATCGGCGATCGGCCTTCGCCCGCGGTTCGGCGATTGCCGTTGCTTTCGCGATCCGGATTCGCCTCACTCAGCGAAGCAACCGAGAGCATCCCAATTGCAACCAGGATGTGACAAATCCGGTGGCAACGAGATGGCAACGGGCGCCGGGGCACGGCGTGCATCTCAGCTTTTTTCGGGCCAGCGAAGCAAGCCAGAAAGTGCCCGGGCAGGCAAGCGCAGCCGAGAATTTATGCGCGCCGTTACGGTTCTTTCAATGCGTGGGCCTGAAGTTGTTCCAGACTAACGAATTCTAATGCCGAAGAGTGCGTTGCTTCCAATATCACCGGCGGCGCCACATCGTGTTCCAGCGCGTCTTTCCAACGGGTCACGCACACGCACCATTTGTCGCCCGGTTCCAAGCCTGGAAAACCCCATTCCGGATGCGGGGTAACGAGATCGTTCCCGTCGAGCACTGAAAAATCCAAAAACTCGCGCGTTGCTTTTACGCAGACAGTATGTAAACCGACATCTTCCGGGCCGGTGCGACAGTATCCGTCGCGAAAAAAACCGGTAAGCGGGTCGCGGCAACAGCATTGTAATTCGGTTCCGAGCACATTCGTTGGCACAAGGGAACTAAACCGCGCGTCCGAGCATCGACAACTGACAAGTTCGATCTTTACACTGGCCACTGATGAACGGCGCGGAAATTTTGACCACCATCGCTCAACTCGGTGCGGCGGTCACCGGCTTCAGCGGTATCGCCATTGCGTTTAACCGGCACCCCGGGCGACTGGGCGAGTTCGAAGCGTTCCGCGTTTCAATTCTGTTTGCGAACAGTCTGGCGGCAGTGTTCCTCGCGCTGGTGCCGTTTGCTTTTTTCCAGCTCGGCTGGCCGGACAGCACCATCTGGCGTGTTTGCAGCGGCGGCTTTGCCCTTTTTGAAGTCGTGTTTCTGGCGACGCATTTTGCGCCGGCGCGCCGTTTCATTCGTCAGCACCGCGCCCTATTCAATGTTGGCCTCCTTACTTTTGTAACCTGCGGACACTTGATGAATGGGATCGCGCAGCTACTCAGTGCGACCGGAGTGTTTGACCGAATCCTGGCAGTTTACGTGTTCGGACTGCTCTGGATTCTGTTCCACAGCACGTTTCAATTCGGGCGTATTTTGTTTGTCCAGCCGGATACCGGCGGGGCGATGTCAATGCCGCGGACTAAACCGGCCGATCAAGCCGACGGGTGAGATCCGAAATAATCGTAGATGAAAAAGCGCGTAACCGTTTACTGGCTTACACCCGCACCACCCGAGGCGGAGCTTTTTCGCGATATCATTCGCATTTTGGCGAGACAATTTAACGCGCCCCGGTTCGAGCCGCACCTCACGCTCGGTGAAGCGCCGCAAGGCGATTCGCCACGCCGGACGCTGCGCGACATCCGATTTGCCCCCATTCGGCTGACGATTACCGGTATCAAACAGTCATCGAAATTTACCCAAACCGTGGTTGTTCGATTTTCGCCTAACAAAACACTGGATCGGCTCGTGACTGCCATTGGGGAGGCGAAGAGTTTGCGAAATCCCCATGTTAGTTTGATTTACAAAACAATGCCGGCCGCGACTCGCCGCGATCTCGCCCACGCCATCCAGTTGCCTTTCAGGCACGTTACATTCGATCGAATCAAAGCGGTCAGCTGCGTGGTGCCGACAAAGACCGAGCGTGACGTGCGGGCATGGCGTCTCCTAACGACGCACCGGTTATCATACTAGCAACAGCACATATCGGAGCGCGGATAGTTTGGGGAGCACAGGCTCCCAGCCTGCATGCGGCTATCGTTTCGCGGCGAGCTGCCGCGAACAACAGGCTAGTAGCCTGTGCTCCCCAGACTCGCGGATTCGTCTCCACTCCCCAATGCGAACGCGGGCTTCGTGGCTTACGTTGTATTTATAATGTCAGACCCGTCGAAAACGAAAATCTTTGGTCAACACGACGAGGCCACGATTAAACAAATCCATACCTGTGTGGCTGCCGGCGGCGAGCGCGGGGTGTTATGTGCCGACGGCCATAAAGGATACGCCCAACCCATCGGCGGGGTGGTGGCCTACGATCGCAAAATTTCTTTGAGCGGCGTTGGTTTCGACATCGCCTGCGGCAATCTCGCCATTCTCACCGACGCCGCCCGTTCCGATGTCGAACCGAAGATCAAACAAATCATGGACGACGTAGTGCGCGACATTTCGTTTGGCATCGGTCGCAAAAACAAAATGCGAGTGGATCACGAGCTGTTCGAAGATCCGGCGTGGCAGTTGAAACCAATGTCGGACTTGAAATCGACCGCGGCGGATCAACTCGGGACGGTAGGCGGCGGTAATCACTATGTGGATATTTTCGCGGATGAACAGAATCGGATCTGGGTGGGGGTTCATTTTGGTTCACGCGGCCTGGGCCACAAGACTGCTACGCACTTTTTGAAAGCTGCGGGCGGCAAAGACGGAATGGATGTTCCCCCGACAATCGTTGAAGACTCATCCGTGATCGGCCAGGATTATCTCGCCGGAATGCATCTGGCCGGTCGTTATGCGTATGCCGGCCGCGAAGCGGTGGCGCGGCACGTCGCCAAAAATATCCTCAGGGCGGCAATTGTCGAAGAGGTGCACAACCATCACAACTTTGCCTGGCGCGAAACCCACGGCGGCCAGGCCTATTGGGTCGTGCGCAAAGGGGCAACCCCGGCATTTCCCGGACAAAAAGGTTTTGTGGGGGGAAGTATGGGCGACGACGCAGTAATCATCGAAGGGGTCGATTCTCCGGTGTCGCCGGAGGCGCTTTTTTCAACCGTTCACGGCGCGGGCCGGATCATGTCGCGGACCCAGGCCAAGGGAAAATTTATTCGCGTTGGCAATAAACGGATCCGGCAGGACGGGCTTGTTAGGCACGATGAAATGATGAAATGGCTGGCGGATCGAAAGGTCGAGCTACGCGGCGGCGATCTCGACGAAGCGCCGCAGGCCTACCGCCGGTTGCCGGAGGTGCTTCAAGCGCATGCCGGAACGATTCGAGTGTTGCATATCCTGCGGCCGTTAGGGGTGGCCATGGCCGGGAAGGATATCGTTGATCCGTATAAAGATTAAGACAGCGAAGAAGTTCGACGGTGATAGATCGCGGGTCTGTTTACCGTTTCCGTCGCGCCAAAGTTGAATTCGGCTGTTGTTATACCTCAATGATACGGTACGGTTTTCCGGTTTTTTGCAGCAGCGGAGCGGACACATTGTAAACCGGAATACCGGTGGAGGTAGTCCCGTCGGCAGTTCCGTTGTGAGCATGACCGTGAAACACCGCGTTCACCCGAAAGCGATTGATCGGCTCTTCCAGGCGGCTCGAGCCCATAAACGGAAAAATCTCGTCGGGTTCGCCCACCACCGTTTGCCTAACGGGCGAATAATGCAGGACGACGATCTTCTTTTCGGTCTGCAACTTGGCCAGGCCCTGTTCCAAACGGACTGCATGATCGATGGCTTCCTGGACAAATTGTTTCATGAGCGGTTCACCCCAGGCATTGAGCATCCTTCGCCCGAAACCTCCGGCGAACCCGCACACGCCCGCAAATCCGATGCCATGAATTTCAATCGCGTCGCCGTTGAGCATGTTGAGCCCGGCCTGATCCAGAACTTTCAGAACGAGTTCGTGTTCGCCGGATTCGAAATCGTGGTTGCCGAGTACTCCGATTATTGGAATATGAACCGCCGCGCGCAAATCGTTAACCAGTTGGTCGGCTTCTTCCGCCAAACCGAAATCAGTCAAATCTCCACATAACAACAGGACGTCCGCAGATCGCGAGATTTCGGCGAAAACTTCGTGCATCTGTCCGCGCGAATGTTTCCCGTAATGAATGTCCGCGGTGGCGGCAATACGGACTTTTGCTTCAGCCATGTTCCAAATGTAAACGGTTTTTCGAATGTCGCCGGACGTTTAACGTCGAATAGATCATGCACGCGGGGACGTGGCCGCGGGCGTTGTAGACATAAATGAACGCAACCGAAAATCCACCGAGGCAGTGCGACAAGTTTTACCGGGCGTCGATGGAACTGCTCCAAAACAGCGACATTCCGTTCCTGGTCGGGGGCGCCTACGCATTCGGCGTTTACACCGGCATTCAACGGGACACCAAAGATTTCGATTTATTCGTTCAATCCAAAGATGTCGACCGCGCTCTGGAAGCGCTTCGTGCCGGCGGATATGCCACCGAAAAAACGTATCCCCATTGGCTGGCCAAAGCGAAGTGTGGCGAAGATGTCATTGATTTCATTTTTGCCGCCGGTAACGGGCTTTGCCAGGTCGACTCATCGTGGTTTCAGCGCGCCTGTGACGGGGAACTGTTAGGAATGCCGGTCAGACTCTGCGCACCGGAGGAAATTATCTGGATGAAAGCGTTCATCATGGAACGGGAACGCTATGACGGAGCGGATGTGATTCACTTGATCGAGAGCTGCGCCGACAAAATAGACTGGCAGCATCTGGTTCACCGGTTCGGCCAGGACTGGCGGCTGCTGTTGAGCCATCTGATTTTGTTCGGCTATGTTTTTCCGGGTGAGCGACATCGGGTTCCGGCCGAAGTCATGAATCAATTGGTCCAACGTTTGGCTAACGACCCGGCGGCAGGCGATTCGCGGCTGTGCCGCGGCACCCTTCTTTCGCGGCAGCAGTATCTTTCTGATGTAGAAAATCGCGGCTTCCGCGATGCGCGTTTGGAAGAGCGAGTGAGTATGGACGGGGAAGACATTGCGCGTTGGACCGGCGGAATCGCGGTGGACGGGAATCCGGTATCCAAAACTCCGTAGAGCAACGGATCAATTCTGGTAGCCGGTGGCCGCCAATGGCCGATACATTAGCGCATGAGCGACATTGTCGGGATCGACCTCGGCACTACCAATTCTTTGGTCGGAATCATGGATGCCGGATTCCCGATTTTGCTGGCGGATCGGGAAGGCGCGCGTCTCACCCCGTCGGTGGTGTATGTGCCGGACACCGGCGAACCACTGGTCGGCGCGCCGGCGATGCG
>DATFCK010000200.1:0-4844 GCA_035253185.1 Chthoniobacterales bacterium
GAACTCGAATCGGCGTCAGCCGATCCATTTCAGCATGGCCAAAGTCGAATCGGTCACGGCAGCGTCCTGATCGCGGCAATCACAAGTTGCACCAATACCAGTAACCCAAGTGTGATGCTGGCCGCCGGTCTTCTCGCTAAAAAGGCGGTCGAACGCGGCTTGCGTGTCGATCCGGCGGTGAAAACATCGCTCGCGCCTGGATCACGGGTGGTGACCGATTATCTGCAGAAAACCGGGCTCCAGCAGTATCTCGATCAACTTCGGTTCAATATTGTTGGATACGGCTGCACTACCTGTATTGGCAATTCCGGTCCGCTTCATCCCCGAATCGAGAAAGCCATTAGCGATCACGATCTGGTAGCTGCTTCGGTTCTTTCCGGTAACCGAAATTTTGAGGCGCGTGTTCATCAGAATATTAAGGCGAATTTTCTGATGTCGCCCCCCTTGGTGGTAGCCTTCGCGTTGGCCGGCCGAATCGACGTGGATCTCACTAAAGATCCGGTCGGGGAAGATCGAAACGGTACCAAGGTTTACCTGCGCGATTTGTGGCCGACGCTGCACGAGGTGCGCGATGCCATGCAATCTGCCCTAACGCCTGGCGTTTTCCGCAAGTTATATCGTGACTTTGCCGATCAGAACCCGAAGTGGAACGAAATTCCATCAAGCCGGGGCGACGTTTACGCGTGGGACGAAAAAAGCGATTACATTCACGAGCCGCCGTTCTTCAAGGATTTCTCGATGGAATCCGGACGCATTGAGGACATTCGCGGAGCACGCCCGCTTGGAATTTTTGGCGACTCAGTTACCACCGATCACATTTCGCCTGCCGGAGCGATCAAACCGAGCTCGCCGGCTGGTAAGTATTTGATTTCGAGGGGTGTTAAACCGGAGGATTTCAACAGCTATGGCAGCCGCCGCGGTAACGACCTGGTGATGACCCGGGGCACATTCGCCAATGTGCGAATCAAGAATCTGATGGTTCCCGGAATCGAAGGTGGCGTTACGGTCCATTATCCAGACGGCGAACAGATGTCGATTTTCGATGCGGCGATGAAGTACCAGGAGGAGAAGGTGCCGCTGGTAATTCTGGCCGGTCATGAATATGGCACCGGCTCGTCTCGTGACTGGGCGGCAAAAGGCACCCGGTTGTTAGGGGTTAAAGCGGTCGTGGCCGCCAGCTTTGAACGGATTCATCGGTCGAATCTGGTTGGAATGGGAGTTTTGCCGCTTCAGTTTGCGGAAGGAACGAGCGCTCAATCGCTGGGTTTGAACGGTTCAGAGATTTACTCGCTCACTGGTTTATCCGACAACATTCAGCCGGGGCAACAACTGACGCTGGAAATTCAAAGCTCCGATGGCGCGAAGCGGTCGGTTCCGGTAAAACTGCGAATCGATACGCCGATCGAAGTGGATTATTACCGGCACGGCGGGATTCTGCCGTTTGTGTTGCGGCAGCTGCTGGCGAAGTAGGACGGGGTGGTTACCGTTTCATTAGCACCGGCCTTTAGGCCGGTGTTTTCGGAACTAACAAACCGAGCCAGCCGTTTCAACGGCTTGTATTCTGCACGCTGTGGTCGCCTATCATTCTGAAGCGAAGCTGTTAAAACAGCTGGCACATGAGCAAAGTTTCGCCGGCCTGTGCTAACGAGAAAGAACACGGCTTGGCCTCCTGCCCAGGTCTCGTGTTGGCGGATGAAAATCTACCGGGACTTTGCCTGCTACCGCAGTAATTTTTCCAGCGAAGGATCGGGTTGGGCGCCTAACGATGTCGCTTTCGCGTAATGCCGTTTAGCCAGGTCCCTGGCTGGTGGCTGGGCAGTAGCGTAGATGACGGCCAGATTGAAATGTGCGTCGGCGTATTCGGGATTATTGGCAATCGCTTCCAGCATTTCTTTTTCAGCCGCTTCCTGCCACCCTTTCTGACTGGCGGTGATCCCGAGATAATTGTGCGCGGTCGCGCTTTTCGGATTAATCGCCAGCGCCTTCGTCAATGCGGTCAATGCTTCGTCGAACTTCGCTTGCCGATAAAAGACAATGCCTAACGTGGTATGGGAAAACTCATCTTTGGGCGCAATCGCTACCGCTTTCTTGAGGGTTAATTCCGCCGCTTTAAGTCTTCCGGTGCGAAAGTAGACCACTCCGAGATTGGACAAGGAATAGAGGTTGTTAGGGCTCTTGGTCAGGATTTCCTGGTATTTCTTTTCGGCACTGCGATAACGGCCGCGATCGAAATTTTCCTTGGCCTCGCGAGCCACCGGAACCAGCTCTTCCGGCACCGAGGGTTTGAACCCGCTGGCCGAAGCGGCGGCTGACGACGAGGTCGAATCCGCGGTTTCGCTCGATCGCGACGAGTTTTCCGGCTCGTTCGAAGGCGCCGCGGTATTCGTCGTCCGCTTGGCAAAGGCGAAACTGGCATTCATTGCCGCCGGGTTATTATCCGAAATTGAGACTACCGGTTGCCGCAACAGGGCCAGTTCTTCGTCCGTTAGGCGAGTGACCGGCTGGGCCAGTAGCTCGACTTGCTGAGTGAGGATGTCGGATTTGACCTTCAGTTTGTCGAACTCAGCCAGCATCAACTTCTTGGCCTGATCGCGCCTTGCCTCTTCCTGACGCTCACGAATGACGATGTTACGCAGAATCTGGTTCTCTTTTCTGAGGCGGGCAGTTTCCTCTGCGGTTACGCCGGTGAGTTTGGCCTGATCCAATTGGGCATTCGCCTCTTCGAGCTGTGATCGCAAGGAGACCAGCTGGCTCTTGGAATCCTGATTTTCTTTCTGGCTCGCCGCCAGTTGCTGCTGAAGCTGGCTGATCTGTTGTTTGACGTCGGCGAGTTCCTTCTCCTTTTTCGGTTTGTCTTCGCTCAGCTCACGAACCGCTTTTTCGGCGTCTGCGAGCTTCTGCTTCAAGGAACTGTTTTCAGCCATCAACACCTGGATTTTTTGTTCGCCGCCTTTGATCCCCTTCAATTGTTCCAAAGCGTCATCGCGCTGCTTGGTCACGGCGGCGATCTGCTTGTCAGCCTGGGTCGCCTTGTTTTTGGCGTCGTCGCGTTCCTTAGCCATGGCAGCGATCTGTTTCTCCGCCGCTTCCATTTTGCTGTTGGCCTGGTCACGCTCTTTTTGAGCTACGCTTTTGCCTTGTTCGACTGCTTCGAGCTGCTTTTTCAGACCGGCGATCTCTGCGCGCAAAGCTTCCTGGGCCTTGGCGTCAGTCCCGCCAGCCGTTTCCACTTTCTTCAGTGACGACTGCGCCTGGGTGAGCTGCTCGCGAATGTTGCTCTCTTCCTTTTTCGATTTATCCAGATCCGCCTGCGCCTTGTTTAACTTGGAATTGGTTTCATCCAGGCGATTGCTGAGCCCCTCCTTCTCTTTTTCGAGTGCTGAGTAGCGACTCCGCGTCTTATCGAGTTCGCCCTGCAATTCGTCGACGCGACCTTGCAATTTTTTGGTCGCTTCTCGAATGGCGGTATCGGTCACGGGCGGGGGAGTCGCGGGAGCCTCGGCTGGGCGCGTTTGCACAATCGCCGGTGGCGCAACTTGTTTAGGTGCCGGCGGTTCAGGTTGAGGAACAATCACCTCCACGCTCGGCTCCGGCCCGGATCTTTCGGGAAGGATGGGCGCACCGCCCGGCAACGGAGTGGGACCGGTGGCAAGGTCCGATTGCGTGGCCGCTTTATCTTGAACTCGGAGAATGTTTTCCGAGACTTTCCGGCTCCGGTATTCGACTATTGCGGGCTGCCAGTCGGCGTGACGTTTACGCAAATCTTCCAGCAGGCTTCCGGCAAAACGATATTTGGCCAGGGCGGCTTTGAATTGACCGTCATGCTCCAGCTTTTCCCCCTGTTGGGAGGTCATGTATGCTTTGAGAAAGAGCTCGCTGGGGTCTTCAGATTGCGCGGAGAGCGTGAGAATTGGCGAAAAAACAAGGACCCCCAACAAAAAAACCCGGCCAAGTTTTTTCATGCGCAAAAGTGGCCGAATAATAAACCACCAGCGCGCAGTTGCAATGCTCGCTTCCACCGGTTTTCGGACCAGAGCGGAGAGCGTGCCATCGGGTGAGCGCATTGCCTTTGCAAACCTTTTCTGACGAACCTAAATTCAGCGTTTCACGGTGGCCGTAGCTCAATGGTAGAGCCCCAGATTGTGGTTCTGGTTGTTGCGGGTTCGAGTCCCGTCGGCCACCCACCAGCCGGTCCCGGCTGGAAGTTCCAAGCGCCAAACCGCAAGCTCCAAAATCTGGGCTGGGCGAGCCAGTTCGAGGCTTTATCAATCGATTACTTTTCTCCGAATTTGGAGATTGGCGGTCGGAGTTTCCGTCGCGAAGGGGCGGTGGCATAACGGGTGCTAAAAGTAATTGCCAATGAAAAACGTTGCTGGCGGTTCAAACATCGATGTCACTTTACCCCGGATCCCAAACAACTTTTGGGCAGTATTCCTGGAAAACGAACAGCTCGCCGGCTGCGACAATTTGGAAAAGTTAGTCGCCGGGTGCGAAGTCATCGCCGCCCTCGATCAGATCGACGAACTGCTGGCTGCCTAACGACCTGATATCGAAGTTGTTGTCCCGCGCGGACAAACTTCCGTATTAGTTCTTACGCCGGTTTCGTTGCAAGTCGACGTGCGTTTTGCTATAAACGCCCCGTTTATGTTTCGTCGTTAACTGGCACTTTTGTTCGGTTCAGGGTTGTTGCTTTTCGCCTCGGTTCGCTTCATTGGTCCGGTGATGATTTGACTTCAATGCGGCCAGCCCGCGGTTACCGAGCAGGTCCTCCTCCAATTATTGACGTCGTCCGGTTTTTTTTTGTATCAATGGCGCCTGATGCATGGGAAGACGGCGAAATTCGG
>DATFCK010000201.1:0-3728 GCA_035253185.1 Chthoniobacterales bacterium
GCCCAGGTGAATACGCGCCAGTCGAAAATAAGAATGACGCGCTCGCCATTGTCGCCCATCGATCGCATTGACAACCAGTCTGCGCCCCAGCTGGCCACGATGATTGCGCCGACTCCGCCGGCCACAGCCAGCAAAAGCGACTCGACAATCAGCGGCCGCAACAGTTGCCCGCGAGACGCGCCTAACGCCGATCGCACGGCAAATTCGCGAGCTCTCCCCATCGTTCTGGCCAGCAGCAGGTTCGCCAGATTTGAGCAGGCAATGAGCAGCACAAAAGCCGAGAGACCAATGCACATGCCTAACGTGGCTCGGGCATTTTTTCCCTGCACCGTTTCGGTGAGCGAAACCGTGCGCCAGGAAGTGCCGGCGTGGATCTCCGGAAAATCCCGGGCCAGGCGCGCGCCAAAATTCGCGATCATGCTGCCGGCTTCGGCGCGGGAAATATTTTCCGAGCGCCGGCCAAAAATACGGAGAATCGGACTGTAGCGATCAGTCGCCTTTTGTTCGTCCAGCGCCAGGGGCCGGAAGAAATCGATCGCGCCGAGATGGCGCCAGTCGTTGAACGACGGTGGCAACACGCCCACAATCTGGTGAGGTTCGCCGTCCACCCGAATGCTCCGGCCAATCACATCCGCGCTGCCGCCGAACCGGTTCTGCCAGCAGCGTTGACTGATAATGACCACCCGGTCGTTACCGGGAACTTCTTCGTGCGGCAGAAAATCCCGGCCGAGCTGCAGTCGCACTCCCAGGGTGGAAAACATATTGGCGCTACTGCGCATCGCCCTCACCATTTCAGCGGGCTGGCCCTTGTCCGAAAGACCGGCGTCGCCTAACGAATAGCCGGCAATCTCTCCGTAATCCTGCACCTGGCGGCGCAGATCGAGAAAATCGGCCGGCGAAACCCGGCCCTCGGGGTTCTGCGGAGTCGCCCGATCGAAACGTTCCAGTTGGGCGCTATCAGGATATGGCAGCGGCTTCAGCGCCACGGTATTAAGCGCGCTATACATCATGGTGTTACCGCCGATCCCGAAAGCGAGAGTAACCACCGCCAGCGCGGTGAATCCGGGCGTGCGCGATAACGAACGAACCGCAAACCGCACGCTGCGCCAAAAATCCGCCAACTGCGGTGGCCGCCACGCATCCCGAATTTCTTCCCGATAGGCACTAACGGCTCCGAATTCACGCTGGGCCGCGAGCCGCGCCTCTCGCTCTGGCATTCCTTCGGCCTGAAACTCGGCAACCAGTTGATCGAAGTGAAACTGCAGTTCGGTATCGAGCGCCGCTTCCCGTTTGCTTCGATGAACGAGCCGGCTGCATCGTTTCGACAACCAGTGGAAACGTTCGGAAAGCGCGCTGAACTCCACGGTCATGCGGCTACTCCATGTTGAGAACGCTGGTCACAGCGGAGGCGAACGACAACCAGTGTTCTTTTTCCGCTTCCAGTTCCCGGCGACCGGCGCGGGTCAGGCGATAAAATTTCGCGCTGCGCCCGGCATCGGAAATACCCCACTCGGCGTCGATCCAGCCGCGGGCTTCGAGTCGATGAAGCGCGGGGTAAAGGGAGCCTTGTTTCAGCGAAAGGCGATCGTTGGAAACGACGGCGATGCGCTTGGCAATATCCCAGCCGTGGAGAGAAGCATTGGAAAGGGTCCGGAGAATCAGGAGATCGAGGGTGCCCTGCAACAGTTCGTTACGCACTTTGTCCATGAGGGCCGAGGTTATTGTCGAGTGTCTACAAGAGCAAGCGTTTTCTTGTCGAAGGTTGACAACAATCGGCCCGGCCCAACCGCCCCCCAATGGTAAACCCCACCTCATAACGGTCCCTGGGCCCGCCGTAACCGCATCGCCACAAACACAAACGCCGCCGCAAACAGCAGCCCCAGCCATAACCCCGGCGTCACCAAATATTGAACCGGGGTTAATTGAGCCAGCGACTCCACCGTTGGATGTTTTCGGTCCCCGAATTCGAACGCGCTCGGCGCGAAACCCATTAACCGGTACCTAACGAACGATGGTACATACGAAGTGCCAAAGGTGATGCGTTCGAACGCGCTGAGCGCAAACGCCGGCATAACCGCCCACAGGAACGTCGCTTTGCGCGCCCAGGCCGAAACCATCAACAGCCAGCCGTAGATCGGCGCGTGCCAGAGCGCAATTGCCACCAGCCCGTATAACAGCACGAACCAATTCTGAAAAAATGGCACCCGTGTCCAGGTCGTGGCCGGACTAACATCGTGCACCAGCAGATTCACGCTGGTCATCACCAACATGATCACCTGCACTACCACGGTGAGGACGAACGCAATTGCCGGCAAAATGACGAGCGGCACGAATATCTTCGACAAAAGGCTGGTCAGATCGGAGACCGGAAGCGATTTCCAGAACAAAATGGTCCGGTCCCGCCGTTCACCGTGGAGAGCGTCGAGACAATAAAACACTCCCACCAGAAACACCGTCACGATCATCATCATCGCGACGATGTCGTAGGGCTGTTCGATGGGAGCCTGTTGTTTAGCCGGATCAAGCAACAACACCGCGCGCCGGCGTTCAGCGATACCAATCGTACTGATAGCCAGGCCGAACACCTGGACTACAGCCACAATCAGCGGCGCTATATATATAGAGCGGTTTTCCCACAGCTCGCGCCAAACCGACCAGTAGAACGGCCGGGGCCGCCGTTCCCCGGCGGGGAGATCCTGTTGACCGGTAATTGCTAAGGCATTCATTCCGCGGTGGCCGATTTAGTGGGTGCGACGCAGCGAGTTCCGGGGCGCCCCGGGGGCTCGCCGGTGGGTGGCGGCGCCCTCGCCGGCCCGAACTTGTGATATATCGCGGAAATGTTTCGGTGAGGGCGCCGAAACCGGCAGGCGAGGCGCCTGCGCTCCCCGGATGATTTCCCCTACCGCCATTATGAGACCAATCATATGTTACTACCTCCTTGCACTGCACTTGAGTTGTCTGACTTCCGGCTCCCCATCACCGCGATAAACACATCGGCGATGCTGGGACGGCGGACCTCGCCTAACGGAACCAGCCGGGCCCGCTCCACGTTTTGGAAAAGCAGAACACTGCGACCAAACACAGGCCGCTCGTGAATTGGCCGCAGCGCTCTTGCTTGTTCAAGCTTGTCCGGACTGACCATTACTTCGGCATACTGGCTCTCGAAATCTTCCATGCTCGATTCGAGAACAATGCGTCCGCGATCGATGAACATCAGATCGGTAAGAACGTCCTGGATCTCCTCGACCTGGTGCGTTGTCACCACGATGGTGCGGGTTTTATCGAAGTAATCGTTCAGCAGCGATTCGTAGAATTGTTTCCGGTAGAGGATGTCCAGGCCCAACGTTGGCTCATCCAGGATCAGCAGCTTGGCATCGATGGCCATGACCAGCGCCAGATGCAGCTGCGCCACCATTCCCTTGGACAATTCCCGGACTTTGCTGGTGCGTTTGATCGTGGTCTGGTCGAGAAAGCCTTCCGCTTTCGCCCGATCGAACCGCGGATGCACCCCGGCCACGTAATCAAGCAACTGGGTGACACGAATCCAGCGTGGCAAGACCGCGACGTCGGCAATAAATGAGACGTCGCGCATCAGTTCGTCGCGGGCGTTCCAGGGCTCGCGTCCCAGCACCTTTAATTGCCCCTCATAAGAACTCAGTCCGAGGATTGCGTTCAGGGCGGTGGTTTTGCCGGCGCCGTTAGGCCCGATGATTCCGAGAATACGGCCT
>DATFCK010000202.1:0-9588 GCA_035253185.1 Chthoniobacterales bacterium
ATGCGCCACTCCGAGGGATTGACCGATGTGACGCAAATCGCGCGGCTGGGCCGGGTCAAATTGCACGACACTCGCTCGATTGATCACCTTCAGGTCGGCGACCTTGGCCAGCTCGGAAAGAATTTCTTCCTGCACGCCGGCCGCGAAAAACGCGTTCTCCGGTGCGGCGCTAAGATTTTGAAAAGGCAGGACGGCCAGGCTTTTTTCGGGCGCGGCGTTCAAGGCTGTGGGCTCCGGGTTCACCAAACCTGAAGTCACCAGCAAATATCCGCCTAACGATGCCAGACTGATCAGCAGAACGGCGGCAACCACCGCGGGGATTCGTCGTTTCGGTTGGGCCTGGACTTTTTCCCCGGCTAAACAACGCCGGATATCGGCGGCGAAATTCTTAACCGTGGGGTATCGCGCTTCCGGATTCGCCCGGAGAGCAGTTAGAACGGCACCGTCGAGGTTCTGGTTCAATTCAGACGGAATCTCGGGATCGGAAACAACCCGGCTGGGAGGTTCAATTTTTTCCTGGCTCAAAATCCGGCTAACTTCTTCGAGCGAAGGATTTGGAGTAGCAAACCGGTGCGGCCTGCGTCCGGTCAGCATCTCATAAAGAACCGCGCCCAGTGCATAAACGTCGGTCCGAAAGGTAACCGGCGACCCGGCCGCCTGTTCGGGCGATGCGTAACTGACGGTGAGCCGGCGCTGCTCGGCGCTCGTTAGGTTTTCGTCATCCGGCTCGAGACCGGTCAGCTTCGCAATCCCGAAATCGAGCAATTTGGGTTCGCCGTTGGCTGTAACCAGAATATTGCTCGGTTTCAGATCGCGGTGAATGACGCCGTTTTCGTGCGCAAACTCGACCGCCGCGCAGATCTTCAGGAACAACTCGAGCCGGTCCCGCGACGACAGGTCTCTTTCGGATACGTAATTAGTCACCGGCGCACCGGAAACGTATTCCATGATAAAATAAGGCAGGCCGTCGGCGGTGGTTCCGGCGTCGATCAATCGGGCGATGTTAGGGTGTTCGAGCCGGGCAAGAATCTGGCGCTCGGCCTGGAATTTTCTCAGGATCTCGTCGGTATCGGTGCCGCGCTTCAACAACTTGATGGCAACCTTTTTCTCAAACTGGCCATCGGCGCGCTCGGCCAGGTATACGTTGCCCATTCCACCCCGCCCGATCTCGCTAACGATCCGATAGGCACCAACCCGCTGGCCGATGGGCTCGCTCCACACCGTCCGTCCCAGCGTGCGGCGCAGATTTTCGGCAAAAGCTTCGATGTTATCGGTGAAAGGACCGAGCAACAAATCGACTTCGCGACG
The DNA here is from genome assembly GCA_035253185.1 of Chthoniobacterales bacterium. Taxonomy (GTDB): domain Bacteria; phylum Verrucomicrobiota; class Verrucomicrobiia; order Chthoniobacterales; family UBA10450; genus DATFCK01. The sequence continues at coordinate 1,309 of DATFCK010000202.1, forward strand.
GAGACTGGTATCGTCGCCGCAGGCGGTAGCAAGGTAAGCTTCCCGCTCGGTCTCGACAGGCAACTCCAGGGCGTTGCACAGCACCGATTTGATCTGCTGCCAGCGCTCCGGAGTCATGTAATTTGCTGACGACGGTTAGCCGGATGCCAGTTTCCGTTGCAAGAATCGCTTCGCGCTGACCCATTCCCGCTTGATTGTCGCCGGCGAAATGTCCAGAACCTGGCTGATTTCTTCGATCGTTAGGCCGCCAAAAAAACGCATCTCAACGATGCGCCCCTGGCGTGGATCCAGTTTTTCCAACTCGGTTAGGGCTTCGTCCAATGCCGCAACCGCCAAATCGGAGCGCTCGGAAAAATCGATCGCGTCATCCAGCGCCAGCCGCAGACCCTGGGACCAGCCGCGTTTATTGGCGTTCCGTGCGCTGGCATGAGTTTTTAGGACGCGACGCATCATCAAGGCGGCGAGTCCGAGAAATTGGGCGCGGTTTTTCCAGTCGACCTGTCGTTGATTTCGGAGGCGCAGATACGCTTCGTGAACTAACGCAGTGGGTTGCAAAGTGTGATCGGGCCGTTCTCCCCGCAGATAGTGGCCCGCCAAGTCACGCAGTTGCTGATACACCACCGGCAACATTTCGGCGAGCGCTTCGACATCGGCATCAGGTCCTACCGCCGGGACCGCGGCATCATTCCCTTCGGACATTGTTACCTGGGAATATTTTACCAGCTCGCGATGCAGGTCTCTACCGGAACTTTTTTGAGCCTTTTTCGTCGGTTTTCCAGCGGTAGCTGTCGTGGAACAACCGTCATGACGCCAAGAAGAATTGGGATCATTGGGTTCGATGGCGCGTCCAGCGTCGATTTGTCGGGACCGGCCGAGGCATTTTCCTCCGTCAAACTCGGCGAAAATGGCTGCGGCCGCGCCGGATACGAAATCGTAACGCTGGCTGCCAGTACCCGTGCGTTTACGTCGGATTCCGGTTTGATTTTCAAACCGCATACCACATTCAAAGACGCGCCTCCCCTGGATACCCTGATCATTCCGGGCGGAATGGGGCTATGTACGCCTGCGGTGAGCGAGCCGATCACCGCATTCGTTAGGCAAAGCATCGACCACACTCGCCGCATGGTAGCGTTGGGCGCCGGCGTCTATGCGGTGGCGGCAACAGGGCTCCTCGATGGTCAGCGGGTGACCACTCACTGGCGGCATGGCCGCGATCTGGCTTCACGCTTTCCCAACCTCCGGATCGAAGAAAACAAACTGTTCGTTAACGACGGCCCGTTTTATACCTCGGCCGGATCAGCGGCCGGCATCGATCTGGCGCTGCATCTTATCGAACAAGACTATGGTTTACTTGTTTCGCTCGAGGTCGCGCGGAACCTGGTCGTGTTCTTGAAACGTTCGGGAGCCCAGGAACAAATTTCCGAATCGCTGCAGTTTCAGACAACGTCAATATCACGACTGTCCGATTTGTCGGTCTGGATCCTCAGTCATCTGGCCGAGGATCTGTCGGTCGAAACGCTTGCCGCCAGGGCCTGCCTGTGTCCACGTCAGTTCGGTCGCCGATTCAAAACCGAGTTCGGCAGCACACCGGCTGATTTTGTGGAGCGGGCACGACTCGAAGAAGCGCAACGGCGGCTCTCATTCCGGAACGCCACGGTCGAGAGTGTCGCCATGTCGGTCGGGTTCAAAAGCAGCGACGTTTTTCGCCGCCGATTCGAACACCGTTTCGGAGTGACCCCCACCGAGTTCAAGCGGCGGCTCGGCAAATTCACGGGCCGCACCGTGGAGCACCGCCGGAAGGAGCGTTGGAAGCCACCGCTGGCGGCCTAACGAAATTCAGATCATGAGACGCAGATCGCGGTGTTTCAGCTCAAAAACAGGCATAACCACAATGCGTCGATCGTCCTTCGCCAGACCCTCGCGGCGCATCGGTTTCATTGGATTCGACGGCGTGTGCGCGCTCGACCTGACCGGTCCGCTGGAAGCGTTCAGCAGCAGCGCGAATCGCGGAGCAGTATCGAACGGCGCTCCAAACTACGAGCTGGTCGTGATTGGCGTTAGGCAAAGGAGCTTTGTTTCGGACGGCGGAGTCTCCTTTCGCGCCCAGGTGACCCTGGCTGGCGCTAACGACCTCGACACGATCATCGTTCCCGGAGGCGCGGGCTTAAAGCAAGCCCGCACCTTATTTGAGTTATCCCGATGGCTGGCCACACGCGCCGCAAAAACCCGGCGTATTGGCGGGATCTGCGGCGGAATTTATCCGTTAGCGCACAGTGGCGTTCTGGATGGCCGAAGAGTGACCACGCATTGGCGGTTCGCCCCGGATGTGGCCAGGCGATTCCCGACTCTGAAAGTGAAAAGCAACGCCTCATTCCTCAAAGATGGTCCGTTTTACACCTGCGGCAGCGGAACCGCCGGCATTGAAATGGCGTTGTCCTTGATCCGCGAAGATCACGGTTCCGAGTTCGCGCTGGCACTGGCCCGTGAGCTCGTAGTGCGGCTGCGGCGACCGGGCGAAGGCGAATCACCCATCGATTTGGAGGCCGGTAAACTGCACACTTCGGAAAAACTGGCTGAATTGCCGGCCTGGATCGTAGCGCATTTGGACGACGACTTATCGGTCAAGGCATTGGCGGAACGAGCCGGTCTTTGCCCGCGACATTTTCGGCGCCTGTTCAAAACAGCCTTCAATCGAAATCCATCGGATTATGTGGAGCAACTCCGGTTGCAGGAAGCGAGTCGCCGGCTGCATGCGTCACGAGCTCCTATTGATTCGATCGCTGCCAGTGTGGGATATGCCAGCCCGGACGTTTTTCGCCGCGCGTTCGAGCGCTGGTTAGGCGTGTCGCCGCGGGCGTATCGAAAAGCGTTCGGTTCCGGCGGAACGGCAACGTTGTCGTCGTACGGATAATCCCGCACGCCACCTTGCGAACCACCGATTAGGCCTGCCAGCCGTGCCAGGCCTGCCAGTCCTGCCAGGGCAGCATCAGTCCCCGGCCTCTTTGCCCTTAAATTCCCCGCTTACCTAACTAGCGACCGGTTAAACCGGTCGCTATCTAAACTGCGCGTTCAAGCCCAGTGACTGGTTAAACCAGGCGCTAACAAAACCAAGTGCCGGCTCGTCCACATTTAAAATCGGATCCACCGTGGTACGGCTGCGGATGAGACACATTGTGCAAAGCGCTTTCGCCAAGCAGGAGATGAAGAAAAGTGAGGCAGCTCCGAATATGGTCGGAGCTGCCTCGTCCCCAAAATGGAAACCTAACCAATATGGGGCGACTAGAACTTTTTCTTCAGTTCGACGTACCAAAACCGGCCGATGTTGTCGTACTGAAAGCCGGGATAATTGTTGGCGTTGGCGAAGAAGAATCCGAACTGTTTGGGAGGATCCTGGCCGAACACGTTGTTGCAGCCTAACGTGATCGTGCTGTTGTTCAGGATCGTCTTCCAGCACGGCATCTCGTAGGCCGCAGTGCTCTCCACTGCCTTGCCGTCCTTGCTGGTCAAAACTTCCTTGCCACCCTTCGAGTAGCCGGCGACCGGAGCCTGCTCCACCGGCGGGGTAAAGATCAGACTGTAGGAAGCCTGCACGTCGATGAAGTTAGTCGGATGCACGAAGTGCTCGTGCACGTCATTCGGATACGCACCGGCAAAGGCGAAGCCAAGCGCGGTCATGTCATTCTTGATGATTTCGCGGTAACCGCCAATGTAACGCCAGGTAGCGTTGACATCGAAATTATGCCACGTCCAATCTAGACGGGACACACCGCGCCAGCGATACCAGCCGTCGCCGCCGGTGCCGGGATCGCTAACCTGATTGATGACATTGAAACCACGGGTATCGATGGTCGCCTGAAATACAAACTGATCCATGTAAGCCCATTGGGACAGGGCGGTGAAGGTGCCAAATTGGGTTTGCAATTGATACTGACCGCCCAGATCAGCGCCGCGCGCGTTCTGGCGCCCCGCGTTCTGAAACGCGGTGCGGACGAAATTGGCGCCGCCAGTCGCGGGATCAACCTGGACTTCTTCGCCCTCCAGCAATCCTCCGCGCTGGAAGCGGTTCACTACTTCCTGGGCCGATGGAGCGGTAACGACACCGGTTCGTTCGATGTCCCACAAATCGAGCGATAAGGTCAGTGTGCCCCATCCACGATCGGGCAGCCATTTCGGCGTCCAAACAACGCCGCCGGTCCACGCGATGGAGTCCTCCGGTTGGAGGTTTGGATTGCTGGCAGAAACAATGGTGGTTTCCGGCTCCGCTACCGCGTTCAGGATAGTAGGGAGCAGTCCAGTGGTAGGCGTCGAATACAGTTCGAACAATGACGGTTGACGATAGCCCTTCCCCCACGTGCTACGGAGTGTGAGCTGTTCGTCGAACGGCTGCCAACGCACGCCGACTTTAGGGACAAGAACATTGGAATCGTTATTCCGAAACTCCTCATACCGGAATGCACCGGTCGCTTCCACGGAGTGCAATCCCGTGATACCCATTTCGGGGCTGAACAACGGAACTCGGGTTTCACCATAGAGGGCGAAGCTTTTCCGGCCGGCGTGCGTAATCGCAGTTGGCGAACTACCGACGGTATCGCCTTCGATGTTAATTTGATCCGGATCCTGCTCGATGGTTTCGCGACGGAATTGTCCGCCAAACGCCAGGCCCACTCCGCCAGCCGGCAACTTGAACAGCTCAGTCGTGTAAATATTAAGGTCGAGCTCGGTGATCTTGGAGATATCGATGTCTTTCGGATGAACGGTGGCGAAATTTACCGTGGGCAGATTGCTCGGAATTGGGACACGAAAGTCACCGAACGGATTGTAAGGAGTCGTTGTGCCAATGAATTGATCCGAGTCCGGATCAAAGATCGGGTCGGCCGCATTAAGAATCCGATTGAGTCGGGATGCGGAGACCAGGGTGCCGCTGCTGATGTTTTCGATTTCGCTGTAACGGAAACCGGCATCGTAACCCCAGTTACCATCAAACAATTTATCCCCTTTCACGCCAACGGTAGAAAGAAAGGCATTGCTGGTATTGTCGAATAACCGGTTGCCGAATTCAGCGAGACGCGCGCGGGTGCCGCCGGAGATAATCTGGTTGAATGGATTGAACGGATTAAACGCATCCGGTTCGACGTTGGTGGGGTTTTCCCCTGCAGCGAGGGTGGGCTCGCCGGTGACTGGATCAATTGGACCCCGGCCCTGCTGCCCGACGAACAGCGGCGTATTCGGTGGAGCGACGCCGTTGAGAGGCACTCCGGGAGGAATAGCGAGAGTGACCGATCCGGGAGTAAAGAATGAGCCGGTTGCGGTGGGCGCCAGCTCATTGTGTGTCTTTACCTTGGTGTAATAGAAGTCGCCATAGATCTGGACAATGTCCTCGCAAACCTTGTGGTTGAACGCGGCGTATCCGCCGTAACGCTCCTGCTCAGGATACGAGCCGGCAGTGGCGTTGAAGTTAAAAAGCGAGGACCGGCCCGACGTATAAATATAGTTAGCGGGCGGGGTAAAACCGTTTGTTCCTTTCGGGGCGGCACCAAAACCGACCGGGCTGGTTCCAATGTTAGGCATACCACCAGCGGCGATCACCACCGCGTCCGCCAACTGCAAGTTCAGTGGACTGGAGTTCGTACTCAGGAACGGCGGATTCGCCGAATTGCCCCGGTCTTTATTGAACAGCGAGTTGTGGTGATAAAAGAAAATATCTCCGGAGATGGATGTTCTTTCATCGCCAAGACCGAACAGCACGTCCCCGGAATAAATTGCCGCATCTTTGTCCAGGGTATTGCCATACTGCAACGTGACCTGGGCGCCGCGGTAATCTTTCCAGAACTTCAGGTTAACGACGCCCGCGACAGCATCGGCGCCGTAAGTAGTGGATGCACCGTCCTTCAGAATCTCAATGCTCTGGACGGCCGTCAGCGGAATGGTGAACAAATCCTGGAACGAAGTTGTACCAGCGGTACCGATGGGATACGGAGCAACCCGGCGTCCATCAATCAGCACCAGGGTCGCTTCGGGAGTGAACCCACGGAGCGACACGGATGCGGCTCCGGGGGTGAAGCCGGTGGCGTTATTTGAAACCGGGACGCCGTTAGCGTTAGCGACCGGTAAATCGCGCAACAGTTCGGCGGCCTGCCGCTCGCCCGATTTCTCGATCAAATCACGATTCAACGCGAGCACCGGGTTGGGTCCGACTTCCTCGGCCGTTGGAATATTCGAACCGGTAACGATGACGCGCTCAGCTTCCGCTGCTCCGGTAGTGGGCGCCCCGGCCGCGGGTTGACCCCCCGGTTGGGTCGATCCGGTGGCAGTCTGCTGGCCGGTGGTTCCAACCTGGGCGAATAGCGCCGGGCTGGCTAACGAAATTCCGATTGCCAGAAAGGTAATTCGGACAAGACCGGACATTCTCGATAAGTTGCTGATCATAATTTCTCCATTGTTGTTTTGGTTAAGGACGCGGGGCATTGCTGCCTGCCGTCGTGTTTTGCCCCGGAGAATAGAGGCGCGTTCAAAAATTCGTTAGGACATTACCCCGACTGTTTCCGACATTTGGAAAAGTGGGAATAAACCGAAAAACCGAACCCAATCGTTAGGCTAACTCAAGGCTGCTACCGGTCCGACAGGTCAGACTCGTCCGACAGGTCAGACCTGTCCGACGCATCAAAAGCAGCGATGCCTGCGTTCAGGCCTAACCCCAGAATATGGTGCCGTCCGCCGGGAGCACGACCGGGCCGCCGAGATGGTTCGGCCGCAGCCGAGGAGACGTTCCCTGGCGATAAAACTACCTGGACGCTGTGGTAGGGGGAGTCTGCGCTGGCAGTCTAACTGATTCACCCATTGCGTAAGGCATGCTGGGTCTCATCGGGTAGCGCGGACGGAGGATGGCGTGCGCCTGGGACCCGAGGGTCAGTAAGAGCGTCAGACACAGAAGAGCTCGTGTCACGCGTTTCATAATTGCAATATTTATTGTGCAACAAACGTGCCAGAAGAGGCAACCTAATTATGTAAGGCGCAGAGATAGCCGCCGGAGGCCCGGCCGCCTGCGGCGGAAACACCAACCTCCAAACCCCAAGCACCAGCCGCCTACGGCGGAAGCACCGGCCGCCTACGGCGAAAGCACCAACTTCCAAACCCCAAGCACCAGGGAAACTTCAAGCTCCAATAACCAACACGCGCGAGAACACGCTGCCAATTGGGGGGTTGATGTTTGATGATTTCTTGGAACTTGGGTTTTGGTGCTTGGTGCTTCCGGCGGGCCAGCCGCGGTTTAACTTGGGGCAGGTCGCCCAAATTTCCGTCTAAATACTAGAAAAGAACGGCGGACCGCCGGCCCGGGCTTTCGAATTGCTCATTTTAGAATTACTGTCTGTTCCCCATGCCCCAATTTTCTTATCGCGCACGTAACGCTCAAGGCGGCCTGGTTGAGGGGGTGCTCGAGTGCGCTGACCGGGCCGTTGCCATTCGCCAGATCGAACAGCAGCGGTGCATCCCGATAAAGATTGAGCCGGTTTTTACCCCGCCCGCCCCCGCCAAAAGCCGGAACGGAGCAACCGCAACCGCGCCGAAAACGGCGGCCACGACTGCGGCAGTGCCCGCCCAAAATCTGAAGATCCCACACGGGCAGCTGCTGCTGTTTACCGAACAGCTCGCCCATCTCCTGCAGGCGGGAATGACGCTCGACGAAGGATTGTCGATTTTAGAGAAGCGACTCAAGCAGCCGCGCGTTCAGCAGATGACAAAAGGCCTGCACCAGGCGCTGGTGGATGGTCGCAGTTTTTCTCAGTCACTTCGCGAGTACCCCCGCATCTTCAACGCACTTTATGTGAACATGGTAGCGGCGGGCGAAGCGAGCGGCGCGCTACCGGATATTTTGCTGCGACTGGTCAAGCACCTGACCCAGACCAAGGAACTGCGGGATCGGGTCCAGCAAGCGTTGATATATCCGGCCATCCTGGCGGTAGCGGGCATCGCCTTGATCACCATTTTCATCACTTTCATGGTGCCGCAGCTGACCGGCTTCATGTCGCAGAACGGCGGCACTCTGCCGGTACCGACTCGCATTCTGCTACAGCTCAACCATCTCATCACCCAATGGTGGTGGCTGGTTATCCTCATTGCGATTGGACTGAGTGTCGGCTTCCGTTCATGGGTTCATACTCCGGATGGCCGGGTAACGTGGGATCGAGTGCGTCTTAGCATCCCGGGCTACGGACGCATCGTTAAACACCGCTATTACGCCCAATTCGGGCGAACTCTGGGAACGCTCATGGAAAACGGAGT
>DATFCK010000203.1:0-4802 GCA_035253185.1 Chthoniobacterales bacterium
AATTCATCCTCAGCTGGCCCGCTATATGGGCATTTTATTCGGTGACGTGGCCACGGCGCTCGACCGGGACATCAAAATGATTTCAAAACTGGGAGCGGTAGAGTTTCACGACCAGAGTGTGACGCTTAAGGCGCCGACTGCTGCTCCCTGATGAGACCGGCGGGCCGCCATTAGCCCCTGGCCCGCCAGCTCACCAACCGAAATTCGTTAACGGATCCCCATTGCATCCAGCAATTGATCCGTGATCTCGCCATCCACCGGCAGATTGTGATCACGCTGGTAAGCGCGAATCGCATAGTAAGTTCGCGATCCCTTCACCCCGTCGATGGCGCCCTTGTAGTAGCCATCGTTGGCGAGGCGTTCCTGCACTCGTGACACCACCGATTGACCGTCGCCGCCGCGATAACCGTAGTCCCCTGAATCGCCGTAACCCGGATCGGCGTAGCCGCCGCCGCTGTAGGTTCCGTAACCGTATCCGTAACCGTAGGAGTAGGGATCATAATAATACGGGGCGTAACCGTAGTAGGGGTAATAGGCCGCGGGATAATACGAGTTCCAGCCCCAGCCCCATCCCCAATAAGGCCACCCGAAGCTGCTCACGAAAATGAAATCACGGTCATGATGATGGTGATGATGATGACCATGGTGATGTCGGCCTCCGTTGCGAGCGAATCCATTGCGGTTAAACCCGTTCCGAATGCCATCGCGGTTTAGGCCCTCTCGATTGAACCCATTGCGGTTGAATCCATTTCGATTCAAACCGTTTCCGGCAAATCGGCCGGTGCGGAGCCGGTTCGGATTATTCTCAAGCCGGTTTGTATTGCGGTTAAGACGGTTGAACTCGTTCCCGTTTCGCCTGGTCGTGAAGCGATTGCTGTCACCCGTTAGGCGAGCTCGGTTAAAGCCGCGATTCGAGTGGAACGTGTTCCGATCAGTCAGGAACGCGTTTCGGTTGGGGTTGAATGCGGTGCGATTCCGGGAAAAGCCGCTGTTGGCACGCGAGAAATTGTTAAACCGCTGGTTCGATGCGAAACCGCGGTTGAATCGGGCGAAGTTTGCGCCGGAACTACGAAAGCCTGCGCTGGAGCGCATTTGGGGTGCGGACCGGCTGCCGCCGCTTCCACGGCCGCCGCCGCGATGATTCCCCGCCAGTGCGGCGCTGGTCGGCAGGGTAATGGCCAATAGATAAGTGAACATCCGTAATGTCGTGTTCATAGGCGAAATTGGGGTTACTTGATTTAACCCACAACAATCCAGAAGGTTGCTGCGATTCAAAACAGACTTTTCATCGTCGCCCTGTAGCCGGCCGGATGATAAAGTTCGGCCGGTTGTTGTCCCGGTGAGATCTACGTTAGTCCTGCTCTCGAGCGTCATATTACTGGCGTCGGCAAGTTACGCCCCCGGGGCGCCTGCGCCGGCCGAACGCAGCGTCAGCGCGTCTCATCAATTCGTGGTTTATGGCGTTACCATTCAATTGCGCGGAGCCGTGGCTGACGTCGCCGAAAAAACCAAGGCCAACGTGTTGAATCTGCTCCAGCTCAGGGACAACTGGAAGATTCCGATCGTGCTCAATCTGCAATTTCCGCAGGCAAATGTGCCCGATCTACCGGCCACCGCGTTGCGATTTAGCCAGACCGGTTCGGGGTTGAAGATTCAGCTCGATCTGACCATTGCCGCTGACTTTCACCCGTTGACGCTGCGCCGGCAGTTGCTGCGGGTGATTTTGCTGGAAATGGCCTATCGACACAGTCCCGAGCTGCCGGCCGGCAGTTATTATGTCGAGCCGCCGGATTGGTTGATTGAAGGTCTTTTGGCCGCGGATCCGCATCAGGACCGCGCTGCCATGATCAATGCCGTTAGTCCGCTGGTCAGCGAGGACCGAATCATCCCGCTCGATCAATTTTTGCAGCAGAAGCGCAGCCAGCTCGATACTCCGGGCGAACTCCTTTATCGCGGGCACGCGCTGGCGCTGCTGCAATTATTGCTGCAAGACACCGGTGGTCCGGCTCGACTGTCGAGTTATATCGCCAATCTTTCGCGAACCTCGACCGATCCAGTGGCCGATCTTAAAGTTTTTTTCCCCATTCTGGGCGGCGCCGCAGTCGACGCGATTTGGAAAGCCAGTGTCGCCAGCCTGAAGTCGCGCCGATATGAACTGTTGAGTGTTTTCGAAACTGAACGCCGGCTGGAGGAACTGGTGCGCACCGGAGACGCCGGCGCGGTAACGGGCGGTCTCGATCTCAACCAGTTCGTTAGGCGGAAGATTTCGAAAACGGAGACGGCTCAGCTTCGTCAGTTGCGAGCGAACCTGATGCTTCTAACCGCCGAAGCGAATCCGATTCTGCGGCCGCTGGTTCTCGAATATCAGCAGATCGTGCAGCGTATTCTTGCGCGCAAATCAGGGGGATTGGAGAAGCGTCTGGCCAATCTCGCGGCCAGACGCCAAACCATTCGTGGCCGTGCCAGTGAGATCGACGATTACATGAACTGGTTCGAAGCCACCCAGTCCGGAACCACCAGCGGCTCATTTAGCGGCTATCTCCGAGCCGCCGCCCATTCAAATGAATTGCAGTCGCGGCGTCGCGATCCGCTTTCAGTTTATCTCGATGCGCTAGAGGAACAGTTTCAGTGAGGATGGCGAATGATCGCTTCGCAAACTGACAAATCGCCGTGGCCGCGGATTGACGAATGCCGGAATGACGAATGACGAAGGAAGTCGGTCCGGCTTTGGTAGTTCATTTGAGCTTCGTCATTTCCGAGCCACGCTGGCCACACGGCAAAGGGTTATCCCTTAACCCTGGTTCAAAGCCCCCAAAATCCTTCCTCGGAGTTGCTACCGTGGCTTGGACTGGCTATCATAGGCAGCCGCACCCGCGCCCGCTCTCTGTTCAATGCAAAAAATCGGATTCGCCGAAGCCCTCGACTCCATCATCGCCGGTGATCCGCGCTATGCGCGGGACGCCTATATTTTTCTGCGTGATGCGCTCGATTACACCACCAAGCAGCAAAAGAAAGCCAGGGGCACCAGCGTGCGCCATGTGAGCGGACCGGAATTGCTCGAAGGCGTCCGTGTTTATGCGCTCAAAGAATTCGGTCCCATGGTTATGACCGTTTTTGGCTACTGGGGCGTGCACGCCTCGGAAGATATCGGCCATATGGTGTTCAATTTGATCGGCGCCGGCATCTTCGGAAAAACCGAGGAGGATTCGATCGAAGATTTCAAGAATGTTTACGCCTTCGAAGATGCGTTCGTGAAGCCATTTGAGCCGCCGCAGCCTCCGGCCGCTCCTGTTATCCCGCCCAGTTTACCGGCGCCGAAACCGTTGTGACCAGCCCGCGAAGTGAAGGGGCGCGCGGCACTGACATGACCAGGGGCGCCGCGGAGTTGAAACCAACTAACGGGGAAGAATCGCCGGTCGTAACCTTTCCCGCGAGCACGGCGCGGAAATGGATTTTGCCTAACGGCCTGACCATTATTGTTCAGGAGGACCGGAGCGCGCCGGTCGCCAGCGTGCAGGCCTGGTGCGCCACCGGCAGCGTTAACGAGGATGAACGGCTCGGGGCCGGCATGTCGCATATCCTCGAACATATGCTGTTTAAAGGAACGAAAACGCGTTTCACCGGCGCGATTGCCCAACAGATCCAGGACGTGGGCGGATATATCAATGCCTATACTTCATTCGATCGCACGGTTTACTGGATTGACGTGCCCAAAGCCGGCGTCGCGACCGCGCTCGAAGTGCTCAGTGATGCGATGGTCAATTCCACTCTGCCGGAGGACGAATACATCAAGGAACAGGAAGTCATCCGGCGCGAATTCGCCATGGGTTTTGATGATCCCGACCGGATGATCAGCCAGCTGATGTTTGCCACGGCTTATCAACGTCATCCCTATCGTTTCCCGGTCATTGGCGACCTGGAAATTTTTAACCAGCTGACCCGTGACGACGTGATGCGGTACTATCGCACCCGTTATGTGCCTAACAATCTGACGTTTATTGTGGTTGGAGATGTGGATGCCAACCAAATCCGGGAACAGCTAACCAAATTCCTGGGCGATGTGGCGGAGAAGTCGTTGCGTCCGCTGTTTATTCCGCGGGAGCCCCAGCAATTGGGCCGTCGCGATGCTCATCAGGAATTTGCCACCGAGCTTTCACGCATTTCGCTGGCCTGGCACGTGCCCGAAATCACTCATCCCGATGTTCCCGCTCTCGATCTTCTTTCCATCATTTTAGGCGAGGGACGCAGCTCACGATTATTCCGTCGAGTACGGGAAGAAGCGGGTCTGGCGTATTCGATCGGCGCGTTTTCGTATACTCCTGGCGATCCAGGGATTCTCGGCGTCGACGCCACCACCGACCCGGCCAAGCGGCAGGCCGCTGAGGATCTCATTTTGCAAATCGTTGACGAGGTGAAGAACAACGGGGTGAGCGATGCGGAATTGGAAAAGGCGAAGAAGATTTGTCTGAGCCATCAACTCGGCACGCTGGTGACAATGCGCGGCCAAGCCTCCGATCTGGGTTCCAATTGGCTGCTGACCCGTAATCTGGACTTTAGCCGCGACTACCTCCGGGCAGTGCAGCTCGTAACCGCCGAACACGTTCGCACTGTTGCCGGCAAGTATCTGATTGATGCCAACCTCACGGCGGTTTCATTGAACCCTAACGGGTCGCTCGCCGATGGCGCCGATTTATCAACGCCGCGCCAGGCGGGCGAGATTCAGAAATTTACCCTAACCAACGGTTTGCGATTGTTAGTCCGGGAAGATTCGCGTCTTCCCTTGATCGCGATTGGCGCCGTTT
>DATFCK010000204.1:0-2175 GCA_035253185.1 Chthoniobacterales bacterium
CTTTATGCGCAATATTGCGGCAATTGCCATGGGGCGAATGGTCGGGATTTTAACGGGCAGTACGTTGGCGATATAGTGCCCGTCGATAAGATCGGCACCGATCGTCACCGCCTTGATTCGTATACAGAAGAGTTAGCTGCCGTGCAGAATACGCTCTATGCCGGTTATCCGTGGCGGTTCAGTCATTTCCGTAAGACTTTTGGTTACGTCAATTTGCCGCTCGATGGTGTTTGGTTGAGGGCCCCGTTTCTGCACAACGGTTCGGTTCCAACGTTGCGCGACCTGCTGAATCCGAGCACCGAACGTCCAACAGTTTTTTACCGCGGCTACGATGTCTTTGATCCGGTGAAGGTCGGTTTTGTTTCCGACGTAAGCCGGTTCGACGCGGACGGGCGCAGCAAGGACGACCCCGCCGATCCGAGAAAGTATTTCAGGTTCGACACACAAGTGAAAGCGGGCGGGGCGACACCACGGGATCGCAATGAAGGCAACTCGAACAGTGGCCATGAAGGATGGGAATACGGCACCATGCTTTCAGCCGCGGAAAAAGACGCCATCGTGGAATATCTGAAAACGTTCTGATCAAAACCAAAATCCCATGTGGAAAAATCACCGCAAAGAATCACTGAGATTTATCAAATGGGGAGTTGTAGCCACGGCGTTGTGTCGCCGTCTCGATGACAACTCGCCGGGGATCGCGACAAATCGAAGCGGTTGCAAACTTTCGCCATCGTTGGCCTTCGGCTGGGTTTCAATAATTACCTCGGGTGTTAAGTTGCAATGAGTCTTACAACTAAAACGAAACGCAGCATCTGGGTTTGCGCGATCGTACTTCTGGCGCTCGTTGCGTTCGGTGGCTTCTTTACCTGGGAAAAATTTTTCCGGCAAGAAAAAGAAGCCTTTGCGAATGAGGAGGAACATTTCAAATACGGATCGCTTGGTGCCGAGGGCGACCGTGGCATCCCATATTACCTCTGGATGGTTTTGCCGCGCGTTTTTCCAGACCTGATGCCGGGTCCGGGTGGCTACAAATCCTTTGGAGTGGTTTGGGAGGAAGGGCATGAAATTCCGGTTGGCTTTTCAAAGAAGGTGGTCGGTTTCGCTCGGATCACAAACAACTGTGCGATCTGCCATACTGCTACGTATCGATTGAGTGAAGATGAAGTCCCGCACGTTGTCGTCGCAGGACCGGGCCATAGTAATAATGCGCAGAACATGCTGCGGTTCTTGTTTAAAGCAGCGCACGATCCGCGTTTCAATTCGGATATCATCATGAACGAGATCCGTCTCGTTAACGCGAACAATTATGGGAACGGCGGCCTCTCCTTCGTAGACCGGCAGATTTATCGTTACTTGCTAATTCCGATCACGAAAAAGGCTTTGCTGCGGCAGGAAAAACAATTCGCCTGGATGGAAAGGTATGTCAGCAACGGCAAACCAAAGCCTCACTGGGGGCCCGGACGCGACGACGCCATGAATCTGACAAAATATTTCATGACCAACATGGCGGAGGACGACACGTTTGGACCAACCGATTTTCCCTCGATATGGAATCTTGGAGTGCGCAGTGGAAAAGACGACGCTGGCAGACCGATGTTGTTGAACTGGACGGGCGATACGCCGGCAGTTCGCTCAGTCTTGATTGATTCTGCGTTAGGATTGGGTGCCCCGGCGCGGCCGTGGTTTTTGCAACGGATGGCCGAACTGGATAACTATCTTAGCAATCTACCGCCGCCCAAATGGCCGTTCGGCGAAACGAATCCGATCAATCCGCAAATGTCCAATGAGGGCCAGAAAATATACGGTCGCGATTGCGCAGCGTGCCATGATCCCCGCGCCAAATTCACTAACAAGGTGATTCCGATCGCCGAAATAGGTACTGATTCCGAGCGGATGCATTCGTGGTCGAAAGATGCTGCGGCAGAAGCGAATCGGCGGGTCAAGGCGCTGGGTATCGATCGCCCGCCCATGGTGGACACGCAGGACCCATACGGATATGTCTCGCCGCCGCTGGATGGAATCTGGTTACGTGCCCCGTACCTTCACAACGGTTCGGTGCCGACATTACGTGATCTGTTGAATTCGCCAGGTGAGCGGCCGCAAACGTTTTATCGCGGCTACGATGTGTTCGATCCGGTCAAAGTTGGATTTAAGGAGCCGCCACCGCGGCCGACC
>DATFCK010000205.1:0-2243 GCA_035253185.1 Chthoniobacterales bacterium
AATCTCGGTGCACGATACCCTTCCGCCGCCTCTCGGATCGTGCAGCTGTCGGTGCGTCCGAAAGCCTGCTCTTCCTGTGAACTTGACTGCTTAAAGCAGTCAAGCCTAACGACGGCGTCGTAGTCCGGGGTTCTCTCGGCAGCCGCTCTGGAAGGTGGGCTCAGGTTGATTACTTATGCCGGGCCGGCGAGCCGCGGAATCAAGCAAACGTGGGAACCGTTTGAGATTGCGCGGGCTGGTTTGACCGCCGCCTCGGCTACAATCCCACTGCCTCGCGCACGCGTTTCATGACCCGGTGCGCGACCTCATTGGCTTGCTCGGAGCCCCGCTGCAGCACTTGATCGATGTAAGACTTGTCGGCCAGAATTTCTTCCCGGCGTTTCCGCATCGGTGCGAAATATTCCCACAGCTTCTCGAATAACTGTTTTTTGAAATCACCGTAACCGGTACCGCCTTGCTCGAACCGGTTTCGCATTTCTTCGCGCTCGGCGTCCGTTGCAAACAAAGAGTACAGGGCGAACACCGTGGAGTTGTTAGGGTTTTTCGGAGCGTCGACCGGCTGTGAATCAGTGACAATGCCCATCACTCGTTTCCGCGTCTCTTTTTCCTCACCAAAAATGTCGATCGTGTTGCCGTAGCTCTTGCTCATCTTTTGACCGTCCACGCCAGGAACGGTTTCGGTGGTCGCCCTGATGGAGGGTTGCGGGATTTTGAAAATTTGACGGCCGGCGCCGTATTGCTCGTTTATTTTTCCGGCAAGATCGCGGGCGATTTCGATGTGTTGCTTTTGATCTTTACCGACCGGCACCACATCGGTCTCGTAAATGAGTATATCGGCGGCCATCAATATCGGGTAGTTGAACAAACCGGCCAGCGGCGCCATTCCGCGGGCAATTTTATCCTTGTAGGAGTGGGCCAGTTCTAATCGTGAAACCGGGGTGACGTTGGCCAGAATCCAGGTCAGCTCGGTCACTTCCGGGACGTCGCTTTGCCTGAACAGCGCGCCGCGATTCGGGTCGAAACCGCAGGCGAGGAAATCGAGGGCCACTCGTCTCGAATTTTCCCGCAACACCGCCGGATCGCGAACGCTCGTTAGGGCATGGTAATTGGCGATGAAGTAAAAAGCTTCGCCCTTTTCCTGAAGCGCAATGGCCGGCTGGATCATCCCAAAATAATTGCCGATATGCAGGATGCCACTGGGCTGAATGCCGGATAAAATACGCAGGGGTTTGTCAGTCATCGTGAACGAGGTCGCAGAATCTCACTTAATAAATGACGAATGACCTACCCGCAACGCTACCTGCGGCAGGGTTGGCAATGGACAGCTGTGTGGTTGAGGACGGTGAAGGTTGAAGCCTGGGGAGCGTTAAATCGTCAAATCGTTTGGAAACCGGAGCGTTGGATGAGTCGGGTTGGCAGCGCCGGGGCAATACAAATAAAATGTCCATATGGACATTTTATTTGTCGGGCATGGACACGGGGCTGTTTTCGGTTAACTGAAGCCCGATGGATCGGGAGACGGCTGCTCCGCGGTATCGAAGGTTGCCGCTGGTCTGCGCCATTCTTGCGGTTGTCCTCGGGCTGCTGACTTTCGCCGGCTGGATTTCGGGTCTGCCTCTGCTCGCCAGCGTCCGGGCTAAATACATTCCGATGGCGCCCAGCACGGCGCTCTGTTTCTTCCTGCTTGGTTCCGGTTTGATTCTGCAAATCCTGCGGCCGCGTGGCCGCTGGCTGCCGCGCCTTTTCGCGGGAGTCATTTTATTAATGGCGATCGCGAAACTGATCGAGTTTGCGATCGGTTACAGTTTCGGAATCGACGCCTGGTTTGTGCGTAATCCGGGAACGTTTGGAGCAGTGCCGACCGGCCGAATGTCGCCGATCACTGCACTCACCTTCCTGTTCGCCGCCGAAGCGCTGGTCCGTTTGGCCGGCGACCGTCGGGGCGAATGGGCCGGGGTATTTGGCACTGCCGTGGTGGTGATTAGTTCGGTTGTTCTGGTTGGATACTGGTATGGAACGCCGCTGTTGTACGGCGGCACAGTAATACCGGTAGCCTTATCCACCGCGGTCGCATTTTTCCTTTGTGGAATCGCCGCGCTAACGGCCGCCGGCCCGGAGCGATGGCCGCTGCGTTTATTTGCCGGCGAGTCCACCCGTGCGCTTTTGCTTCGCGCGTTTGTTCCCTTGATCGTGGCAGCCGCGTTGGTTAACGGGTGGATCAACACCGCTCTGCTCCGATTCGT
>DATFCK010000206.1:0-3829 GCA_035253185.1 Chthoniobacterales bacterium
AGTGGATACTGCCGGTCTGGCTCAGACTCGTGCTGATCTTCGACCCGAAAACATCCGGGACGCAGTGATCCGCCTCGCCGGCAACTCCCAGGACGGGATCCAATCGGCGGGCGCTTTTCTGGCCCGGCTGGCCGGCCGCAGTGACCAGGACGTCATGACGTATATGACCATCCCGGCGACGATTTCCGGCGGACCATCCATTTTTCAGGTCCGCATGGGCACGGGTGAAGTGCTTTCGGCCGGGGACGAAGCCGATTTTCTGGTCGCGTTCTACCAGCACAGTTATCAGGACCACATCGATTTCCTCAAGGAAGGCGGCATCCTCCTTTACGATTCAGACAACGTTCAGCCTAACCTCGACGACAAACGTTTCGTCTACGTCGGCGTTCCGATTACTGGCCTAACCGTTGAAGCGCTCGGCGGCACGGCCAAGGACAAAGGCAAAAACATTTTCGTTCTCGGCCTGATCTCGAAAATTTTTCACCTCGATGTCGAAAAGTTAACTACGCTGATCAAGGAAAGATTCGGCGGCAAAGATCCAAGTATCGCCAACACCGCGATCATGGCATTCACCGCCGGGTATGCTTATCCAGTCGGGAACCTTCTAAAGACGGTCTATCAATTTGAGAAACAGCCGAAAAAACCCGGCGCTCGGGACCAGATCACGATGGATGGCAATCAGGCTCTCGCTTACGGATTGATCGCCGCCGGCGTGCGATATGGAGCCGGTTACCCGATTACGCCCTGGTCGTCAGTAATGGAAGTGCTCCGCGCTGAGTTCCCTAAATACGGCGGCATTTTCGTTCAGGCTGAGGATGAACTCGGTGCGGTCTCGTTAGCGCTCGGTTTTTCTTTCTCGGGTTATCTGGCCGTAACTGGAAGCGCCGGTCCCGGCATCTCGCTCAAAACTGAGGCCATTGGGTGGGCATCGATGGCGGAAATGCCGCTGCTCATTATTAATGTGCAGCGCGGCGGTCCCAGCACCGGTTTACCCACCAATGTCGAACAAAGTGATCTGCATCAGGCGATCTACGGTGGGCACGGCGACAGCCCGCGAGTGGTTCTCGCCGCCGCCTCCGTGGAAGATTGTTTCTATATCGCGATCGAAGCTGCGCGGATCGCCCGCAAATACAGCACACCGGTATTTATTCTGAGCGATACCTCGCTGGCGACGCGAATTGAGGCGTTCGACGAACCGGATCTGGCCAAGTTGATGGTCGATCCAAAACCGAATCTCGCTCCACGCGACACGTTCAAGCCTTATCCGCTGGATCAGATCACGCAGCATCTAGCGCCGGGGACTCGCATCCTCGATGGCAAATACCCGCTGTTGTCCGGACTGGAGCACGATGAAATGGGTCACCCGACCGGCAGCCCGAAATTGCACATGGCGATGACCGCCAAACGTCGCAACAAATTGCGCAAACTGGCTGAGGAACTTCCGAGGCCGGAAGTCTATGGCGATCAGGAAGGCGATGCGCTCCTCGTCGGCTGGGGTTCGACTTACGGCCCGATTCATGACGCCGTAAAAAAGGCCAGGGAACGCGGCGCCAAGGTAGGGGCGATACACTTGCGCCACCTGCATCCGCTGCCTAACGGGTTGGAACACATCTTCGCTTATTTCAAACGGATCGTGGTGGTGGAAATGAACGACCAGGGCGTGTATGGACTGGGCCAGCTGGCCACGATTTTGCGGGCCAGATATTGCGAACCAAAGATCTCCAGTTTGACCAAGACTGACGGCCTGACCTATCGAGTCAAAGAAATCATCGAAGGGGTGTTCCCTGGTCTGCCCGCGGCGCCAATCTCGCCTAACGGCCAGCAGGCCCCCGGCCCGGACGGAGCTCCGGTTCACGCCGATACCTCGGGCGAAAATGTGAAATCAACCGCGGATGTCGTTCCCCAAGGAGTGGGCTGATTGCACAAATCTGAAAACTGAAACACTGAAAGCTGAAATGACTTCTTCCGATTCAACGATTCAACGATTCAACGGTTTAACGATTAAACCATGAGCGACAACCCCGATCCGGAAACCGCGGCCGCAACCAAAGAAGCTCAGGCAAAAGTTTCCTCCGCGGCCGATCGCGCCGGTGACAACACCCCGACCAAACCCGGATCCGAAGCCGCCAAAGCCGCTGCCGGCACAAACGAAACATTACCCGACGCAGCCAAAGCCCCCGAATCCGAGAAATCAGTGCTTCTTGAAGGAGAGAAGTAGAACAACCATGA
The DNA here is from genome assembly GCA_035253185.1 of Chthoniobacterales bacterium. Classification (GTDB taxonomy): domain Bacteria; phylum Verrucomicrobiota; class Verrucomicrobiia; order Chthoniobacterales; family UBA10450; genus DATFCK01. Next base: position 2,230 of record DATFCK010000206.1, read on the forward strand.
AAAGAAAACGCCTAACGTCCAAATGCCCGCGTCGTTGGAGCTTGATTATTGGAGCTTCCCTGGTGCTTGGGGTTTGGAGCTTGGAACTTCCGTTATGGCTTTCGTCAGAATCAACACGAGCGACTTATGAGTGAGACGAACACTGTTGACGCACCACGCGAGAAGTTAACCAAGAAAGCCATCACGGCCGACCACCCCACCTGGTGCCCCGGCTGCGGCGACTTCGCCGTGCTCGCCTCCTATTACAAAGTGCTCGAGAAACGCCAGCTCGATCACGAAAAGATCGTCACCATTGCCGGCATCGGCTGCTCGTCGCGCTTCCCGTATTTCGTTAACGGTTTCGGTGCGCATTTCATTCACGGACGCGCAGTCCCCTACGCTTCCGGGATTAGCCTGGCCCGGCCTGACCTGAACGTGTTTCTGTTCGGCGGCGATGGCGACGGTTTCTCCATCGGCGGCAATCATCTCAATCACGGCGCCCGCAAGAACGTGAACCTGGTGTACTTCATCATGGACAACTTTGTTTATGGCCTGACCAAGAAGCAGACCTCGCCCACATCGCCAATCGGGTTTAAATCCAAAACCGACCCCACCGGCGCGATCGATATGCCGGTGAACCCGATGAAACAATTGATCTCAGCAGGGGCCAGCTTCATCGCGCGGACGCACGCGACCCAGGTGAATCACATGATTCAGATGATCGAACGCGCGATGGATCATCAGGGCTTCAGCGTGATCGAATGCCTGAGCGAATGCGTCGAATTTTATCCGGGCGTTTTCGACCCTGCGAACCCGCGGAAAGGCGGCGCGTTCTCGTTAATCGAAGAAAAGAAATGGGATAACACCCCGGAGGACGAACTGCGTCATGACGTCACTGACGAGCTCGCTGCCTACAAACTCGCCCAGCTCCCCTTCCCCGGCGTATTTGGAGTTTTTTATCAGAGCGACAGACCGACTAAAAATTCCTTGGAGAAGAAATGGATCGATCAGACGCGGGAAAAAACTAATAACGCGTCGGATCTCGAACTATTGCAGAAAACATTCGACCGTATGAAATAGCACTGATGTTTTCTACTTTAGCCTTTCTACTTCCTACTTTCTTCGTGCAGACCTTCGACCGAATGAAGTGACTCTTTGTTCGAGTTCTTCCGGTTTAACGATTCAACGTTTCAACGAATCACGCGGCGAATGCCTAAGTGAATCGACAGATCCGCCAAAAAAGTACGAGTGGAGCTTGCGTCTAACGGCGCCTTAACGCCGGGCAGGCTGGCCTACGGGCTGAGGAATTTCGAGGGTTCGCCGTCAGACGGCCGCCGCCGCTTTCGCGGCAACTTTCCGATTCCACTCAACGCGCAGAACCTTCATTTGAGCGCCCAGCGTGTTCAGTTTCTGGCCGACACCCTTATATTTTTTGGTGGCCCCACTGACGCTTCTCGTTACCGCGCCCTGGTTCACCAGGCCCTGAAGTTTTTCATAGGTTCGCAGCCGTAGCATCTCTTCGCCTCCACTGGCGGCATTACGCTCGCGCAGATTAACCAGCATGATGTCGAACAGCGCCTTAAATTCCAAATTCGCCTTTTTTGAAAGGACATTTACCAAC
>DATFCK010000207.1:0-3247 GCA_035253185.1 Chthoniobacterales bacterium
TGTCCCAGCCGATTCCTTCCTCCGGCTCGAGACTGAAATTGTTGCCGAAAATCTTGTCCTGGCTGCTCGGCGGACTGAATCCCTTCCCCACACTGCTGTGCAAAATCGTGCCGGTCTGATCGATCGAATAATTGCCGGCAAACCGCCACGTCCAGATGTCGCCGAATTGATTGAAATGATCAAACCGGCCGCCAGCCACCAGGATGAGATTGGGCAACGGCCTGGCGGTGGCCTGCAAAAATGCCGCTGATTCTTCGGTGTGATCGCTGATAAAAGTCGGTTGCGGCCCGAAGATCTGGGACACGAACGGCCGCTTCTGGCCGGCATCCACCATACTGTAGAAAGCGCCTGATGTGATCGTGACCCACTTCACCGGCCGGATATCGTTTTGATAATCGAACGTCGTCCGCTCAAATATCGCGCGCGTGGGGCCGACAAATCCATCCTGGTTAGGGTCGTTGACCTGGCGCTCGTGATCGTAGCTGGCGATGATCCGATGATCCCACCAGTTGCCGACATGCATTTCCATTCGCGGTGCGATCATCCACTTCTCGGTAAGCAGATTATCGATCGGCCGTGGCGTATCGATGCGATTCGGATTCCCGGCATCGCTCAAGGAATAGGTAATAAGCGTGGAAAAACGAACCCGATCTTCCGGCGTCCAGCCGATGTCGGTGATAAACGCCGTGTTGCGATACTGATTGTTAGGCCGGGCGTTGTCGGTATCGATTCGACTGGCTCCCACCGAATAGTCGAACATACCGATCCTGCCGTCGCTCTCGATCGCTTCCCGCGCGGTGCTGTATGAGCCGCCTTCCGCGCTGAAAGTGACTCCCGGCGTGCCATCACCCTGTTTGGTGAAAAGTTGAATCACACCGGCCAGGGCGCGCGGCCCATACAACGTACTTTGCGGTCCGCGCACCACTTCGATGCGATCGATGTTGTCCACGGTCAGGTTGGCAAAATCGAACGCTCCTTGAAGCCCCTGATTGATCGGAATCCCATTCAGCAGGACCTGCGTATGTTCGCTCCGCAACCCGCGGGTAAACACCGAGGTCAATTGACCAGCCGTCCCGGTCTGGACTACTGACAAACCCGGGACTTCCCGCAATGCATCACTCACCCGTTCGATCTGTTTCTGCTCGATCTCCTCTGAGTTTATGACCGAGATGCTCGACGGTGATTCGCGTTGTGGAAGATCAATTCGGGTCGCCGATACCACCACCGGTTGTGCTTTTGATTCGGTAGAGGCGGGCTCCGGCTGCGTTTCTTCCAGGGGAAAGCGAGGAGACGTCGCTTCTATATTTTCGGAATCCTGAGCGCAAAGCGTCTGACAAATGCCTAACGAAACCAGAACCCCGCCGACGAAAATCAAGACGTATCGCAGCCAGAGACCAGGGAGCGGCGGTTTGCAACCGCCGTGGGCGCTTCCAAAGCGCCCTTGCTTGGATTGGGATTCGCGCCAGTTCAACGGCTGAACCGGACGCCAAAAATGCGACGTGAGCAGCGCCGTCAGGCGAGGCAATTGATTGATCCACCGGTGGATGGTTTTTTTCATACAAGTCTCCTTTCAACTCCGAGAGTTGGGACCTGCAGGCCAAAGCCATCGCCCAGCTCTCATTCTTCCTTTTGCGAAGAAGTTTTTTCGCGCAGAGCTGTAGCCACGGCGCTGTGTCGCCGTGCTTCGATCGCACCCCGACATAGCAGGGCGACTACACCGCACGAATGAGGTGGACCGGACAAATATTCTGGCTCCTGGCTTTTGGAGCAGTTGAGAGTGCTTAGTTGAGTGTCGAGAGAATGAAGAAAAGGCCTTTAGCCGCTCTCAACTCTCAACGCTCGTCTCTCAACTCTTCTCCGCCTTCTTCCCGCCTTCACCGTTCCTTGGGGAACGATTGGCCAGTGGGAAGTCGTATCCAGTTACAGCAGCGCAACTGCTCCCGATTTACACGGGATTTCTTGCGCCGATCCACGATCAGGGCCGATCTGATCGGCCCTCCAAAGGTCGCAAAGAACTGCTCCAGAAGTAGCCGCTTGCACTCCGTCGCTCAAGATTTATTTATCAGTCGCCCAACAAGCTCCTGGTCACCGTGCCTGCGCCTAACTCCTCCTTCAACTTTCTCGTCACCGGCGGCGCCGGATTTATCGGTTCGAATCTCGTCCTGTCGCTGCAGGAATTGCTGCCGGAAGCTCGGCTTACGGTGATCGACGACTTTCGCTCCGGTGATTTCAAGAACCTCATCCACTACCGGGGCGACCTGGTGGCAGCAAACCTGGCCGAGCTCGATTGGCGCGACCAGTTCGGCGACGAACGCTTCGACGCCATTTTCCATCTGGCGTCGATTACCGATACGACATTGCACGATCAATTCGTGCAGGTGCACGACAACGTGGAGAGCTTCCGCCGATTGCTGGACTTTGCTCATGGCGCGCACACTCGCGTGATCTACGCTTCGTCCGCTTCGGTCTACGGGGCGGCCACTGAAGCCAGCGTGGAAACCAACGGCGCGGCCCCGGCTAACGTTTACGCCTTCTCGAAAGTAATCATGGATAACCTCGCCCTGCGGCGGATGCATGATTTTCCCGATTGGGCAATCATCGGTTTGCGGTTCTTCAACGTTTACGGACCACGCGAAGCGCACAAGGGCACGCCGGCCAGCATGATTTACCATCTTTCGAAACAGATTCGGGCCGGCCAGCGGCCGCGCATCTTTAAGCACGGCGAGCAAAAGCGCGATTTTGTTTATGTGAAAGACGTGGTGGACGGAATGATTCGCGCGCTCGACGCCTACGGCAGTGGCATCTATAATCTTGGGTCGGGGAAAGCCCATTCGTTTAACGAGCTCGTGCAGATACTGAACGACTCGTTAGGCACCGACTTGAAACCGGAATACATCGATAATCCGCACGCTCACTACCAGAACTTTACCGAAGCAGACCTGCAAAAAATCAAAGGCGCGATCGGTTACAAGCCTCGGTTTACGCTCGAAACCGGGGTAAAAGATTACATGGAGTGGCTGTACCCGGGGGAAGAACAGCAAACGCGGAAGGCCGAACGCCGAACGTCGAACACCGAATAAAAGAGGGGCTCGAAGTTCGGAGTTCAGCTCTCGACCAACAGCGCTCAATGTCAAAGCCGGAATGGCCTCCTAGCCCATTTCCATTGGGTGTTGCGCGTTGAGCGTTCAAGGAGTTTTCAAGGCTCTGCAATTCGGCGTTCGGCGTTCGATGTTGCTTTCCCCACTGG
>DATFCK010000208.1:0-5473 GCA_035253185.1 Chthoniobacterales bacterium
CAATCTCCGTCAGTCTCATCCGGCCAGCTATCCCATTATCTCCCCAAGCGACTGCCCATTGCTGTCCGGCCAGTTCGTTGGCATGATAGCGCCGGAAATTCTTTTCCCGTTTTATGGCTACAACTTCTATTCGAGAAATCCGCGCGCGCGAGATCCTGGATTCCCGCGGCAATCCCACCGTCGAAGTCGATGTGCATTTGGAGGGTGGCGGATTCGGCCGGGGGGCAGTTCCCAGTGGAGCCAGTACCGGCGAACATGAAGCCTGGGAACTTCGCGATGGTGATAACAAGCGATATAACGGCAAAGGAGTCTCAAAAGCTGTCGCCAGCGTAAACGGAACGATCTTTTCCGAGCTCAAGGGTTGGGACGCGCGCGATCAAGCCAGGATCGACAACCGGATGATCGAACTCGACGGCACACCTAACAAAAAAAATCTCGGTGCCAATGCCCTGCTCGGTGTGTCGCTGGCGGTGGCCCACGCGGCCGCCGATGCCGCCGGGGTACCGCTGTTTCGTTACCTTGGCGGTAACGACGCGCGAGTGTTGCCAACACCGATGATGAATATTCTGAACGCCGGCGCGCATTCGGACGCTCCAATCGATTTCCAGGAGTTCATGGTTATGCCGACCGGAGTTGCGAACTTTGCCGAAGCGGTGAGATGCGGCGCGGAAATTTTTCATGCCCTCAAGTCGGTGCTCAAGGGCCGAAAACTTTCGACAAATGTGGGAGACGAAGGCGGCTTCGCGCCGGACCTTAAATCGGCTGATGACGCGCTGGAATCAATCGTGGCGGCGGTGGAAAAAGCCGGTTATTCGTTAGGCAAAGATGTTTTTATTGCCCTCGATGTAGCCGCCTCCGAATTCTTTGACGCCGATCAGAAACAATACGTGTTCAAGAAGTCGGACGGATCGCGGCGCAGCGCGGCCGAGCTCATTGATTATTATGAAGACCTTTGCCGACGATTCCCGATCATTTCGATCGAGGACGGCTGCGCCGAGAATGACTGGGACGGATGGAAACTTCTCACCTCTCGGTTAGGCGGCAAGATCCAGCTGGTGGGCGACGATCTGTTCGTTACCAACGTCGACTTTTTGCAAAAGGGAATCGATCTGCACGTGGCCAATTCAATTCTGGTAAAGGTGAACCAGATCGGAACCCTGACCGAAACAATGGCGGCAATCGACCTGGCCAAAAAGAATAATTACACGGCCGTGATCAGTCATCGCTCCGGTGAAACAGAAGACACCACCATTTCCGATATTGCGGTGGCGACCAATGCCGGGCAAATCAAGACCGGTTCGTTGTGCCGGAGTGATCGGGTAGCCAAGTACAACCAGCTTCTTCGAATTGCGGAAGAACTTGGTGACAATGCCAGGTACGGCGGTAAGATGCGTTAAGCCTTCTCGATCCGAAGACAAAAGTGGAGCAAACTTACGCCGAATTTCGCGCCCGCCGCGAAGCAACTTTGTGGCGACGACTCAATCGCGTTCTGCGTATTCTTCTCGGAATCGCGATCTGGCTCGTCATCGTTAGTCTGTTTGTGCCGCCGTATAAAAAGCTGACCCAGAGCCGGTCGGAGATTGACGCCCTGTTGGCCCAGGTGGCCGACCAGAAAACGCTGCTGGCGCGGCAAACCCGCGAAATCACGCTTCTGAAAACCGACCCGACCTATCTGGAAACGATCACTCGCGATCGGCTCGACATGATGAAGGAAGGCGAAACCATCTTTCGGTTGGAAACGGGGCCGGGGAAACGCAAAGACGGGGGCAAGTAACAACCCGTCTATGGGAATGACGGAGCTCGAATGAATGACGAAACTCGAAAGTTGTTCGAAGTCTTCACGTAACCATTCCTCGACATTCGGCTTTCGGATTTCGTCATTTTCGGTAACAGCACCTCATCCACCGCCTGACAAATCGCAGATCGGCATTATAATTTTCCCATGCCTACCGAGCTTGCCAATGTTGATGCGGAAGCGTTGAAGTCGCGCCTGAGCGAGCTCCGGAGGTTTCTTTGACCTGCCTCAACTGCAGGAGAAACTAACCGCGCTCGAGGCGCGGATGAGCGCAGCCGATTTTTGGAATAATCGCGAACGCGCCCAGGCCGACGTGGAAGAGGTATCGCGGCTACGGTCGCTGATCAACCCGTTTGGCCAGCTGGAACGCGAGATTAACGATTTCGAAGCATTGCACCAGCTGGCCGCCGAAGAGACTAACGAGGCTGCCCGGGCCGAAGCGGAGCGCGAAATCTCCACCGAACACGCCCGGTTGCTGCATCAACTGGCGGAATTCGAGCTTCGCCAGTTTCTGTCCGGTGAGAACGACCCGGCTAATGCATTCGTGACCATCCATTCCGGGGCCGGCGGCACCGAATCGTGCGATTGGGCCGACATGCTGCTGCGAATGTACCAACGCTGGATCGAGCGCAGTGGTTACAAATCGCAAACCGTCGATATCCAGCAGGGCGAAGAAGTTGGGATCAAATCGGTGACGCTGCTGGTGAGCGGCGAATATGCCTATGGCCATCTTCAGACCGAGCGCGGGGTCCATCGGCTCGTTAGGATTTCACCGTTCGACGCTAACAAACGGCGCCACACTTCGTTTGCCAGCGTTGATGTCGTTCCGGAAATCGCCGATTCGGCTCCGATTGAAATTAATCCCGCGGATGTGGAGATCGACACATTTCGCAGCGGGGGAAAGGGCGGCCAGAACGTTAACAAAGTGGAAACGGCGGTTAGGTTGGTGCACAAACCCACCGGGATCGTGGTGGCGTGTCAGGCGGAACGCAGCCAGGGACGGAATCGCGAGCTGGCGATGAAGATGTTGAAAGCCAAGCTGTACGAAATTGAACAGGATAAAAAACGCGCCGAGATCGACCGGCAATACGGCGAGAAGGGCGATATTGCGTGGGGAAGCCAGATTCGTTCGTATGTCTTTCAACCTTACCAGATGGTGAAGGATCACCGGACCGGCGCGGAGACCAGTAACGTTCAGGCCGTGATGGATGGCGACATCGACCTGTTTATCCAGGCCAAGCTGCGAGGGGAGAAAAATACGAAGGGGGATAAGGATGCGGACGTTTAACCGCGGATTACACGGATTTCCGCGAGATTAAGGCAGGCAGACCGTATCGCGGATCATCCTGTTTGCGTTTCATCCGCTTGCGTACAGAACTGCGCGATAGGTAGCGGCCGTTCACCGAACGGCCATGGCGATTGGGTTCCCGCTAAGACCATGGCGATTGGGTGAACCGCCGCTACCAAAAATTTTTGCGCGCGCCACGGCACCCTAAGGTTGTCATCCCGAGCGCAGTCGAGGGACCTCGCCTACTTGTGTGACGTGTCCCGCATTTCCGAGATCCCTCGACTCAGCTCGGAATGAAATGGCTACTACACTGCGTAATGTGACGTTGCAGCTTGCTGAATCCGCCCTGCAATTCATGCGACGGTCATAGACCGCCGCTACACGATAACCAGCCGCAGCTTGAACCGCTGATCGAATTTTCCCCGGTTATGCGCACGGCAGCAGGCCAGACATGCCACGGTGCGACGAATTCTTCGGACCCGCGGAAAGTCGCGCCGGCATTTTGGACATTGATACAAATACCTCCGTGACCGTCGCCTAACCGGCAAGGGCAGAGTGTGGCATCGTCTTTCATCGCCGATGCCGAGATCGTGGCAGGCGCGACGCCATTCGCTTCCATGAGGTCGAATACGTTTACGCCCGGCTCGGAATTGGGCGAGCAAATGAGCGAGCTCATGCAGAAAGGTCCGCTCGATTTCATCCACCCCATGATCGACAAGCAGCGGATTCAGCGAGATCAGCTTTTCCCGATACGCGACTCGTCCCGCGCAACTTGTTAGTCGCGGATTCCATTCTACGCGGACCTCGCCGGAAATACGGCCGGCTCCGTTTGCGTAAAGAAGTTCGTGCGCCCGATGCTCCAATTCCGGGTCCCTTCCGGGGATCCGTCGGTCCGATATGGCAACGACAGCTCGATTGAGATGAGTGAAATCCAGCTCGAGTTGCTTGACGAGGTGTGTTCTAAACAGCGGCATAGTCCGCTGTTTTTCGCGTAGCCAGCCGTTCGATGATCTGTTTGATCGCGTCGCCGGCGGTGTTGATTTCGGCCTCGGTGGTGTGTTTGCCTAACGAGAATCGAACCGCAGATTTCGCGCGCTCCAGGGGCAGCCCCATTGCCAGTAACACATGCGACGCTGAAACCGAACCGACCATGCAAGCCGAGCCGCTCGATGCGCACACCCCTTTCAGATCCATCGCGATCAAAAGCATTTCCGACTCCAGGCCGACAAAGCTGACGTTCAAGGTGTTCGCCAGTTTGCGTGGTGAGGTGCCGTTGAGAACCGCGTCCGGCGCATTGGCCTGAATCAATCGCAGCAATCGGTCTCGCAAAACGGTTTGGCGACATTGTTCGCCCTCGCGGCCATGACTCACCACTTCGGCGGCCGCCGCCATGCCTGCAATACCGGCGACGTTTTCGGTTCCGGGACGACGCTGATTTTCGTGCGAGCCGCCGAACATTACCGGTTGAAGCGACAATCCGCTGCGCAGGTAAAGAAAGCCGGCGCCTTTCGGGCCATAAAACTTATGCGCGGCAAAGCTGGCGGCATCCACACAAGCGATATCGATCTCGAGTTTGCCATACGATTGAACCATATCGCTATGGAGTAAGACGCCGCGAGCACGGCAGATCTGCGAAATTTCGCGGATCGGCTGAATGACGCCGGTTTCGTTGTTAGCTGTCATCACTGAGACCAGGCGGGTATCCGGTCGGATGCTGTCGGCGAGTTGATTCAGGTCGATCAGTCCGTCATTGGAAACGTCGAGCCAGGTCACCGAGAAACCTTCCTGCTTTTCCAGGTATTCGACCGTGTGCAGCACGGCGTGATGTTCGGCCTTATTCGAAATGATATGAGCGCCGTGCCCGAATTTCGACCGGGCCAGGCCAAGCAAGGCCAGGTTGCACGCTTCGGTGCCGCCGCTGGTAAAAATAATTTCGTGTGGTTTCGCCCCTAACAATCCGGCAATCTTGTCGCGCGCGTTGTCGATGGCAGCCCGCGCTTCCCGGCCGGCGGCGTGGATGCTGGATGGGTTACCGAAAAACCGGTCGAAGTAGGGCGCCATGGCCTCGCGCGCTTCGTCGCAGAGCGGCGTGGTGGCGTTATAGTCGAGGTAAATCAATCGCCACGATTGTAGTCCAAAATGGTCGGAATTTGAAGCTGCGTTTTTTCCTTTTCTTTGGATGAACGGCGAGGATTCGGAGCGATTAGTGGCCGCCATTTTCCAAAGCATAGCTATGTCATCCCGACCGGGATCGCGACCGGGGCGGAGCGCTGATATCGCGACCGGGGTGGAGCGCTGATCTCTCAGATGCGGAACACGTCACACAAGTAGGCGAGATCCTTCGACTTCGCTCAGGATGACAACCTTGAGGTGCCGGGCCGCATTGAGCG
>DATFCK010000209.1:0-2381 GCA_035253185.1 Chthoniobacterales bacterium
AACGCGCAGTTTTGCTCGGTGGCCTCCAAAACCCCTCGTTAAACTTGACTGCTTAAAGCAGTCAAGTGGGTGTGGCATGTCCATTCATTTTTTGGAAAAAGGAACTAAGAATTCGTATGCGAGCCGTCTTCTCCGGAAAGCTGCATTACCAGACGCAGAGCGCGCCGCTTCGTGGAGGGCGCAAAACTGCGTCGTTAGACTTGACTGCTTTAAGCAGTCAAGTGCACGCCGGGCGTGCAGAACAATTTGGCGGAGGCAGCAAGGGAGAGCTGGACATTTGGCGTTTCCACTCGCGAAAGCCGTCGCTGAGAGCGTGAACGGGCAGCTTTGGCGAGGGCGCAAATCTATCGTCGTTAGACTTGACTGCTTTAAGCAGTCAAGTCGCTGGGCGCGGCTTCACAAATTTTGGCCGCGGGCGGTTGAACGAACAGTTGAGTAGGTTGCTTCGCGTTTTTCGACCTATAAATTGCGCAATGTTTCAGCGCTCATTATTTCCATTGGTCCTGGTCGCCATCGGTTTTGGTTTGATTGCGCCAGGACTTGATGCCGCTTCCCCTGTTCAGGAGCGGGCCGATCGTTTTCTAAAACTGGCCAACGCGGGTTACCAGGCATTGTTCAAGGTGAACAGTGAAGCCCAGTGGCAGGCGATGACCGACGTGACCCCGCAGCATGACGCCGCTTTCGAAGCGGCCGGCAAAGCTTACGCGGCGTTCAACGGAAATCCGGCGCTGATTACCGAAGCGCGCGAGTTACTCGCACACGAGAAGGAACTGGATCAACTGACGGTTCGGCAATTGAAGCAGTTGCTGCTCAACGCGTCGGAAGGGCCGATGACCAATCCGGAGCTTGTTACCAAGCGCGTTGAAGCGGAAACGAAACAGGCTTCGATTCTCAACAGCTTCGAATTCAAGCTGAAGGGCAAAAAGATTACGGCTAACGAAATCGACAATAAACTCGATAAGAGCACCGACCTGAACGAGCGCAAAGCGGTGTGGGAGGCCTCCAAAGAAATCGGGCCTGCGCTAAAACCCAATCTTCTGGTGTTACGCGATCTTCGGAACGGCGTCGCCCGCGAAATGAAATATCCGGATTATTTCGCGCTCCAGGTTGCGAATTACGGGATGACCACGGATGAGATGCTGAAGATGCTCGAAGATTGGATGGCGACGGTGCGCCCGTTGTACCTCCAGTTGCATACCTGGGCGAAATACAAGTTGGCCGAAAAATATCACCAGCCGGTTCCAAAAAAAATTCCGGCGCACTGGATTAACAACCGGTGGGGACAGGAATGGGAGGGGTTAGTCGACGCGGCTAACATCGACAAATATTTCGCTGATCGGAAACCCGACTGGATCGCAAAGACGGCAGAGCAATTTTACATCAGTCTCGGCTTCTCCCCATTGCCCGATAGTTTTTGGAAAAAATCGGATTTGTATCCGGTTCCGGCGAATGATTCCCGGAAGAAGAACACCCATGCCTGGTGTTTTCATCTCGATCTTGAAAACGACATTCGCTCGCTGCAAAGCATCGAATCAAATGCTCGCTGGTTTTTCACCGCCCATCATGAGCTTGGTCACGGCTATTACGACAAGGCCTACACTCGTCCCGAAGTGCCTTACTTGCTTCGAACCGGCGCCGCCCCCGGTTTTCACGAAGGCATTGGTGAACTGATCGCGCTTGCGTCCAGCCAGGTGCCTTATTTGCAATCGCGCGGTATTCTTCCAGCCGATTTTAAGCCGGACAAAACCGCGTTTTTGCTCGACGACGCGCTGGCCCGCTCAATCCCCTTCATCTACTTCGCCAGCGGCGTTATGCCGCATTGGGAAGCAGATATTTACGCCAGAAATCTGCCGGCCGATCAATGGAATGCCCGGTGGTGGAAATATGTTTCGGATTTTCAGGGCATCGAACCGCCGTCTCCGCGGTCCGAAGCGTTTTGCGATGCCGCCACTAAAACTCACATCAACGATGCGCCGGCTTACTATTACAATTACGCCTTTGCGACCGTGTTTAAGTTCCAGCTGCATGATTACATCGCGCGCAAAATTTTGAATCAACCGCCGCAGTCATGTAATTACGCCGATAACAAGGAGATCGGCGCGTGGTTGAACAATATTTTGAGCAAGGGCGCCACCGAGGACTGGCGGAAAGTATTAAAGGATGCGACTGGCGAAGACATATCGACGCGGGCAATGGCTGAATATTTCAAGCCGTTGCAGTCCTGGCTGGAGGAACAGAACAAAGGCCGCCAGATCGGTTGGAATTAGGTCTGAGGCGGATTGCGGATTGCGTCGGGTTGCGGTTTGACCCGAGTTCGGGCAGCCGCTGTTTACCCCCGCGGCCGCCATCACCATGGCGATTGAGGTCAATCGCCGCTACCG
>DATFCK010000210.1:0-8067 GCA_035253185.1 Chthoniobacterales bacterium
CTTTGGCTGCTGTATGCCCAGGCATTTCTGCTGCACGCCTTTTGCCGTTACTGTCTGTTTTCGGCCGCACTCGTTTTCGTATTGGCAGCGATCGTAGTGCTGCTGCCGCGGCCGGAATAACCGCCCGCGACAACCTGGCACGCACTTTGACGGCAACGATCGCCAGGCCGTGTGGAGCTGACCGTATCCCGCCTTGTCGCCTTTAGGATACAACTGATAATCGCGCGGTGACCTATTCTGGCGGCAGGGCCAGGTTCACTCCGTCGAATTTCCGCAGCGATGTCACCGGAATGGCGCGCTCAGCAATCCCGGCGTCAGCCCGACCAAAAATCACGTAGGCGCAACATTCCCGTAGCGAACGTTTGTAGGACTCGGCCGGACTAGGTCTGGCCGGGTGGCTGACGAATGTGTCGGAAACGGTTTCAATCAGGTCTGGCGCTACCGCTGCCTAACGGCACCTGGGCTGGTCGTTAACCGCTGGAACTGAAGAATTTGCAAAAATGACAAAATTGTAATGTGTTTCTGCCCTCACCGAAGCGGCCGTTCTTCGCCTCAATCCCGATTCACCGAACAAGAGTTTGTCCTTATGCAAAAGAAAACGGTTTCCAAATCCGGCTTTGTTAATCCCCGCAATTTAGTCGGGCTTCTCCTCCTCGCTGCGGCAGCATTTCTGACGATGGTTAGCTTCTCCAGGCCAAGTCTCGGAGACGCGGTGCCGTCGAGCGGCACCCTAACGCCCTCCACCCCGAACCTGGCCATCACTTACACCGATGGGCCTTTGGCGCCGAACCCCACCGGCGTCCTTCCTCCTCCGGTGTGCGGCCCTAACAATGCCGCGTGCAGTGTTTTCACTCTTACCATTAACGCTTCCAGCCTGGCGGCGACCCACAATTTCACCTGGTCGGTGCAATGGCCAGTGCCTAACGTCGACATGGATATCTTTATTGAAAAGCCGGACGGCAGCCTGGTTGCGAACAACAATTCCACCACTGATCCCTCGGCTATCACCCTACCCATCCCGCCGGACGGAACAGTTTATAAACTGGTGGTGGCTTCATCGGTCGGCACCAGCATACTCACCGGAACAGCGAGCCTGGAGCCGAAATATCCAACTGCCGGGCAAGGGGCGGGTCAGCAGCCACGATACATGCATTACCGATCCGGACCCAGCCAGGGGAATGGCGCCAATGAACCTTCTATTGGTGTCGATTGGAATCCTAACCTGCCCGGTCTTCAGCACGATCAAGTTAACACCGGCGGCGTTGCTTTCTTTGTGGTTGGCTCAACCAACTACCGGGTGAATTTCGATGACTGCTCCTCCCCGGCGGTGAATCTGTGGGAGGACAAATCCGGCACGTTCACCACCACGTTCCCGTTATCCGACCCGATCGGCTTTGTGGATCATTTCAGCACCGCACAACTGGGGCTGGGGCCGAACAACCCGCCTACGCCCGGCCGCGTATTCTCCATCAATTTGATCGGCGGACAGGGCAACAGTTTCGGATCTTTTTCCGACGATGATGGCGAAACCTATCTTAACGGTGGAAATGGCGGCGCCCCGGCCGGACCCGATCATGAGACGTTAGGCGGGGGGCCTTTTCACGCGCCGCTCACCACGCCTCCACCCCCGGCTTACCCAAACGTGATCTATTACTGTTCGCAGAACGGCGCCCAAAATGCCGAGTGCTCGGCCAGCTACGATGGTGGACTGACCTTTGGTCCCGGAGTGCCAATGTTTAACCCCACCGTGTGCGGCGGCGGCATTCACGGCCACGTAAAGGTTTCTCCTCAAGGCACCGCCTATGTGCCGAATTCGTCCTGCGCGGCTGGCACGCCGTTAGGCGCGAATGGGGTGGCTCGCTCCACCGATAACGGAATCACCTGGAACGAGTTCAACGTCCCGGGCAGCACCGGGAGCCAAGACCCTGCCATCGGCATCGGGCAAAACCATGTGGGCAAACCGGCCAATCAGGTTCCCAATACAATTTACCTGGGATGGATCAGCGCGGATAATCATGCCCACATCGCGCATTCCGGAGATGAAGGTGCAACCTGGCAGGACGATATCGACATCAGCTCAATTTTCGGAATTCAGAAAGCAGTATTTCCAGTGGTGGTGGCCGGGGACGATAACCGGGCCGCTTACGCCTTCCCCGGAACTTATCCCGGGATTACCAACAAGCAGGTATGGCATCTTTATGTTGCCACAACATATGATGGCGGTCAGAGCTGGATTCTGGTCGATACCACGCCTGATGATCCGGTCCAGGTCGGTGACGTCTGTTTGTTAGGCTTGTCCTGCAGCAGCTCTAATCGAAACCTGCTCGATTTTAATGGAATTGATGTCGACAAGGAAGGCCGGGTCCTGGTTGCCTACACTGACGGGTGCCCTAACTGCCAAAATGTAAACAGTATCAGCCAATCGAGCTCGGCCAAGGCCGTGGTCGCGCGTCAGTCCGGTGGCCGCCGATTGTTCGCCGCATTTGATTCTCAACCGCAGGCGGGCGGCACCTGGCCTCCGGCCGCGCCCAAGCTGGTCTCGGCAGTTAGGCAGGCATCACCGGCTGGTGTCGCGGTAACGTGGGAGAAACCGGATAACGGCGGATCTCCGATCACGAGTTACAACATTTATCGCGGAACCGCCAGTGGCGCGGAAACGTTTCTTGCCAGCGTGACTGGAGAAAACACGAATAAATACCTCGATCAGTCGGCCAGCTCTTCCACCAACTATTTCTACAAGGTCACCGCGATGAATTCGGTTGCCGAAGGATCATCCTGTCGCGAAATAAGCATCGACGGCACCGGCGCCGCAGCGACGGCCTGTGTTGCTCCATTTATCGAAGTCCAGGGAGCTGCTGCCGCCACTAACGATCCCACCGGGCAGTTCTCGATTCAAAGCGTGCGTATGGGCGAACCGTTCGTGGATTGCAACACCAGGGAGCTTACCGCGGTAATGAAAGTGAACACGATGGATCCAAGTAATACCGGCACCCCGGTGGTTCCTCCGGTGTCCACCTTCCAGGTATACTTCAAAGTTCCAGGCAGTGCTAATTCGACTGGCCAGGAGCAAACCGTGTTCGTCGCCTACGACAACACCACTGAGCCACAAGGCGAGTTCCTTTTTGGATGGATTGATCCTGCGACCGGAAGCGATTGCAGTTCACTGTTATTGCCTACGGATCCTCATCCGTTAACGGGGACGATCGCTCCTGATGGAACGTTTACGTTCAAGTTCAATTTTAGCCAGCCAATCGAGTTCTTCTCGTGCGACGCCACCGCCGGAACTTCCATGTTCATTAATCCGGCTCAGTGGACGCCGGGAACGCAGCTTACGGGGATCAAAGGCATAACTTATCAACGTGTCGGGGGTATCATCACCGGCGTGAAAGTCACCAAGGCGCAAACGGCCGGTACCGGCATTTACACGACCATCGGCAATGTAAGCGGATGCAACACTCTGGTGCCTATCGCCGTCCTGACTGCGAATCCAATGTCCACCTCGCCCGGAACAAACGTCACATTCAACGGGCAAAGTTCGTTTGAGCCAAGCGGGGCGTGCGGCGCAATCAACTCCTACACGCTCGATTTTGGTGACGGTAGTGCTGCAGTGACAAATAGCACCGGCATGTTCTCGCATGCCTACAGCGCAGCCGGAAATTATCCGGCTCGACTAACGGTACACGATTCATCCGGTCACTCGAGCACCAACGTCGCGCAGGTGGTTATTGCAGTCGCGACCAACCAAATCCAACTGACCGGCGTCGTCTCGAGGAAGACCCACGGCACCGAAACGTTCGACTTCGCTTTGCCGAGCAGCACGCCGGGAATTGAATGCCGCACTCCGGGAGACAGCGCGGATCCATTAATCGATTACAAAATGGTATTCGTCTTCCCTAACAATCTGAGCAGCGTTGCCAGTGTCAGCGCAACCGCTACCGGACCCAACCAGCCCAATATGCCTACCGGATCGATCGGAACGGATCCGCGTCAATACATCGTGCATCTCACCGGGGTGCCAAACGGTCAATACCTGACCGTCACGCTGAATGGGGTGCAGGATTTAACCGGCGCCTCCGGCAACGTGTCGAAGACGGTTGGAATTCTGGTGGGCGACGTGACCGGAAACGGCGCAGTCAGCAACAGCGATGTGGCTGCGGTAAAAGGCGAAGTGTCGGCCCAGCTAACGAATTCGAATTTCCGATCCGACCTCACCCACAATGGAGCGGTAAGCAATACCGACGTCAGCACGGCCAAGGGGCAGGTTGGAAATTCGCTGCCGAGCCCGCCGTAACACCGGCGGCGACGCAATCACTTAATTACAACTTTGTAATTAAGAAAATGCAGTAAATACCGGGGCCGAGGCATCCATAAGATGCCTCGCGTCCGACTCTGAATCGAAAATCGGTGCTCCTACCGATTCTCTTCACCCTTCAAACCTCACCTCAACGCATCATGGAAAGAAAATCATCTTCAGAAGCAGGCATGTTTAACCCGCGAGTTTTCGCGGCTCTCACCTTATGCACACTCGCTGGCTTAATGGCGATGCTCAGTTTCGCATCGACACCACCGACCAGCACCATCACGGTGCCCACGACAATTGGGCAGACGGTTACCGTGACCTGGACCGGCACCATTCCACCGCTGGTGAACGGCACCAGCGACTGCTCGGCGCTGGCTGACACGCCGGCGGTCGATCAACATGTGCCCACAATCGTGGTGCCAAACAATGTCTACAATACCGTCAATGCAAAGTTCACCTTTAATATCAGCTGGGATGAGGCGGCCGGGAACGATGAGATCCTGACCGTGGTTAAGCCGGACGGTACCGTGCTCGATTCCAGCGACGGCGGCGATCCCACTGAAACCGTTACCGGAATTAACCTTCCGGGCGGTGCTTACAAAGTGATCGCCTGCGGGTTTATCAGCGGGCCGACGCCGCAAACTTACGTGGGCAAGCTGACCATCGATACTTCGTCGGGAGTTGCGCCGCCGCCGCCGACACCGACACCTACGCCGTCCTTCGCGGGCGGGCCTCGCTATTACAATTACGTAGCCCCCCAGGCCGTGGGAGAAGCTGCCGGCGAGCCTTCCATTGGTTATAACCTAACGACCCACAAAGCGATGTACATCGCGGGCCTGGAAACGTTCCGGGTCACCTTCCCCGAGACCGGCGCCTGTGAAGCATTGTGGGAAGATGTTTCATTCCTCGGCACCAGCGTTAAGTCACTTGACCCAATTTTATTCACCGATCAAACGACTGGCCGCACCTTCGTATCGCAATTGAACAGCGTGGTGCCGCCGGCGAGCCCGGTGCTCATCGGATTGAACAGTCTCATGGCTTATACCGATGACGACGGCGCCAACTGGGTTCCGGCGCAAATTAATCCGCCGGATGGAAGTTACGATCACCAGACCGTCGGAGCCGGCCCTTACCCGGCGTCGGTTCCGTTAGGCAACGCCGCCCTCAATAAAGGTTCCGCGGTCTACTATTGTTCACAAGCCGGCGTGACCGCGTTCTGTTCCCGCAGTGATGACGGCGGCATCAACTTCGGCCCAAGCCGGGCGGTATACAATTCCGTAACCGATGGCTGCAGCGCAATCCACGGGCACGTGAAGGTCGGACCGGATGGAACTGTTTATTTGCCTAACCGAGGCTGTAACGGGGTTCAATCGGTCACTGTTTCGGACAATGCCGGACTAACCTGGACAGTTCGCCAGGTTAAGAATAACAACTTTTCCGCCGGAGGACCTCCTGGAATTCTCGATCCTTCGGTCGCGGTCGCGAATGACAGCAACACCCTTTATTTCTCTTACATTAACAGCGACGGCCACGCCCACGCCGCGGTGAGTCACGATAAAGGCGTGACCTGGGTGAACGACCACGATCTCGGTGTCGCCCACAATATCGCCAACGCGGTATTCGTGGAAGCGGTGGCAGGCGATCCAATGCGCGCCGCAGTTGGATTTTTGGGAACAACTCAGACCGGAGATCACCAGGCGGCGGATTTTAACGGCGACTGGTATCTTTACATCGCTCACACTTATGACGGTGGTAACACCTGGACGACGGTGAACGCCACCCCTAACGATCCAGTTCAGCGCAGTGCCTGCATCTGGAACCAGGGTGGCGCCAACGCCTGCCGCAACCTGCTCGATTTCAATGAAATCACCGCCGACGAAAAAGGCCGGGTGCTCTACAGCTACTCCGACGGTTGCATCGGCGATTGTGTAACTGGCGGGCCAAACTCATACAGCTCCAAGGCGACGATCGCACGCCAATCCGGGGGCAAAGGCCTGCTGGCCGCTTACGATCCGGTCGAACCGGTGGCGCCGCAGAGCCCGTGCCTGTCCGGGCGTCGCGATGACCAGGCTTCATATCTGCGCTGGATCGCGCCGGATAACGGCGGTTCCGACGTTACCGTGTACAAGATTCTGCGTGGCCTAACGCCTGGCACCGAAGTCGAAATCGGCCAGCAGGTAGGCAACAAAACTACTTACACCGATCGCGGCGCCGATCCCAATGTCGCATCCTATAGCTACAAGATCATCGCGATGAACGCACAGGGTGCCGGCCCGGCGAGCAACAACGTCGTGCTCACGGTACAACCCCGGGTGGAAGCGACTGGCGCCTGTTCGGTTCCGGGTGTGGAAGTACTCGGCGATCCGATCGGCGACAACAGCGATCACGTTACTCAACACGACATCACGTCAGTTTCAGTGTCAGAACCGCTCGATAACGCCACCACCGGCGCCGCCAGCAAGATCTACTTCACCATCAAGGTGTCCGATCTGGCGACTCCGATTGCGCCCGGCTGGCGCTGGTCGATCAGGTTCACCGTTCCGAACTTCAATCCACCCGCGCATCCTGTTCTCGGTGCGCAGGAAGACTGGCACGTCTCGATGGATACATCGAGTGGCCCCACTCCGGTGTTCACCTATGGCACCACCGGTGTCTTCCAAGGCGCGTCGCGGTTCTTCGTGACGCTGGGGAATCTCGATTCGGCAAGTAATGCTCGAGAAGACGGAACGATTACACTTGTTTTGCCAAAGTCAGTGTTCGCGGGCATTCAGCCCGGTCAGCCGATTAACATTGCGCTGGCCAGCGTGAGAGCGACGGCGCCCTCGGCCATCCCCGGCACCGGTGGGACTAACGAGACCATCCCGGACACAACCGGTGGAACCAGTTACGTGCTCCGGCCCACGAACCTGTGTTTGCCTAACACCGCGCCGTTTGCCAGCTTGAGCGCGAATCCGACCAGCGGCCCGCAAGGGGTCACGGTCAACTTCAACGGCAGCGCATCTACTGACGACGACGCAATCGACTCCATCGCGACCTACACCTTCAACTTTGGTGATGGTGGAGATGACGTGGTGCAAAACACGCCCACCATCAGTCACCAGTTCCCGAACGCCGGGTTGTATGACGTGAAACTCGTGGTAACCGATTCGCGCGGCAAAGTCAGCAGCAACACCGCGCATCAGCTTATCGACGTCCAGCAGGCATTTGGCACGGCCAAGATCGTATCTCGGCGCAACCATTCCACCGCGGGCGACTTCGATATCGATCTGCCCCTGACCGGTACCGCCGGTGTGGAGTGCCGCATGCCAGGGTCGCAGAACACTTACAACCTGATCTACACCTTCAACCGTGACATCGCTGTTCCGGGAACGGCCACCAAGACTCAGGGTAACGCGATTGTCGGAGTACCGACCCTCGGGCCGAACCCGAACCAGGTTATGGTGCCGGTGCGCAGCGTAACCAACGCGCAACACCTGGTGATTAGTCTCAGTGGGGTTCAAAGCACCGTAGGCGACATTCTGAACAACCAGGTGGCGCGAATGGATGTGTTGTTAGGCGACGTAACCGGTAACGGTGCCGTCAGCAACACCGACGTTGCGGCAGTGAAGGGACAGGTGTCCGCAACGCTCAGCGCGTCCACCTTCCGGACTGACGTCACCGCCAATGGAGCGGTGAGTAACACCGACGTAAGCACTACCAAAGCACAGGTGGGCACAACGCTTCCGTAAGATCAGCGTGACCTTCAACAACGCGCCGGCGGCTGCTTG
>DATFCK010000211.1:0-2724 GCA_035253185.1 Chthoniobacterales bacterium
GTTTGGCTGGGTTGCCTCCGACAGAAAGGTGACGTTGAATTCCTCCGGGATGTCGCCGACGGCCGGGATTTTGTAGGTGTCGGGCGAATGAGTAAGCAAATGGCCTTCCGAATTCCACACCAGTTCTTCACTCGTTAGCCAACCGGCGCCCTGCACAAAACCTCCTTCGATTTGGCCCCGCGCGACGCCGCGATTCACGGCGTCGCCGGCGTCATGAAGGATATCGACGCGTTTGATTTGCATCATGCCGGTGAAACCGTCCAGTTCCACTTCGGTAACCGCCGCGCCGACCGCAAAATAGTGGAACGGTTTTCCGCGACCGCTTTCGCGGTCGAAGAAAATGTCGGGAGTCTTATAAAAGCCGGTGCAACTCAGCCCGGTCCGCGCGAAATAGGCGCGTTGAATCAGTTCCGCGATCGGGATACGTGTGTCCGGCGCTTGCGCGTCGAAAATAAAATTGCCGCCGAATCGCAATTGCATGGGCGCGCGCCCGTTTTTCTCCTGCAAGAGTTCGCGGGCAAACGGATGTAATCGGGCGCGAAGCTTGTCGCAGGCGTTCTTTACCGCCGCGCCGTTCAGATCGGTCCCGCAGGATGCCGCCGTGGCCGAGGTGTTAGGCACTTTATCGGTGCGGGTATTCATCACCCGCACCCGGTCAGCCGTTAGGCCCAGTTCCTTGGCCGCAATTTCGCGTATGTTAGTGTGCACGCCCTGGCCCATCTCGGTGCCGCCATGATTTACCTGGGCGGTGCCGTCCTGGTAGAGGAGCACCAGCGCGCCCGCCTGATTAAGATGCGTGGTGGTAAATGAGATCCCGAATTTCACCGGGGTAATGGCAAGGCCGCGCTTCCGGTGCGGATGCTGTTCATTCCATTTGGTCAACTGTAGCCGGCGGGAGGCAAAATGACTGGTGTCGAAAAGTTCCTCCCAAACGCGTTGAATTCGATTGTCTTCGATCTCCTGGCCGTAATGGGTCGTATTGGTTTCGCCTTTTCCGCGGTAAAGATTTCTGCGCCTAACGAGTTCAGGCGGCAGCCCGAGCCGCCGCGCCACCCGATCCATGATTTCCTCGATCACCATCATGCCCTGCGGTCCGCCAAACCCGCGGAAGGCGGTGTTAGATGCCAGATTCGTTTTCGCGACGTGCCCCCTGAAGAGGGCGTTCGGAATGTAATAAGCGTTATCGAGATGAAAGACCGCGCGATCGGTTACTGCCCGTGATAGATCGAGCGACCAACCGGCGTTCGAGTACACATCCACTTTCGCGGCCTGAAGCATTCCTTCCTCATCATAGGCGACCGTGAATTTCCCGAGAAACGGGTGTCGCTTGCCGGTAATCATCATGTCCTGGTCGCGATTCAATCGCACCCGCACTTTGCGACCTGTCTTGGTGGCCGCGAGAGCGGCCAGGGACGCGATCGTTGCCGCCTGAGTTTCTTTCCCGCCGAAACCGCCACCCATTCGCGGCGCTTCAATCACAACGCTGTGCATCGGCAGCGCCAGCACGTGCGCCACGATGTGCTGCACTTCGGATGGATGCTGAGTAGATGAGGTCACAAACATCGTGCCGTCCTCACCGCGCTCAGCCCAACCGGCCTGTGTCTCTAAATAGAAGTGATCCTGGCCGCCAAACGAGAATTCTCCATCGAAGCGGAAAGGTGCCGATTTCATCGCCGCGTCCACATTGCCACGCTGAATCGTATTGGCATCCGTGTGAAAACTGTTGGCGGCGATTGCATCCTCGATCGTTAGGATCGGGGGCAGCGATTCATATTGGACAACCACCTTCGCGGCAGCGGCGCGGCAAATCTCAGGTGTGTCTCCGACGACCAGGGCCACAATTTGGCCATGATAAAATACCTCCTTGTCGGCGAGTAGAATTTCGTCGTGACGGACTGCGCCCACGTCATTGAGCCCGGGAACGTCTTCGGCCAGAAGGACAGCGGCGACTCCCGGCATTTCGCGGGCTTCGGAAGCATCGCGTCGCACGATTCGGGCATGAGCATGTGGTGAGCAGACTGGCCAGACTTCAAGCATGTTCTGGTTCGCCGTGGTGTCATCGACATAAAGCGCTTCACCGGTAACATGTTTGTGGCCGCTTTCATGAGCCAGGGCAGGTTCGCGTTCGCCTAACGATCGAGCGATCGGGATGTCCGGCCGGAATTGGTCATCTTCGCCGTCGTTATCGTTAGCACCGGGCTTTAGCCCGGTGACGGGCGGTTCTTTCGAACGCGAAACCGTTTCAACGGTTTTTTTCTTTTCATTGGAAGCCGTGGAAACGGCTGACTTAGGGGACGTCGAAGCTGTCACCGGGCTGAAGCCCGGTGCTAATGAAACGGAGTCGGAGTAGAATTTCTCCAGCAGATTGATTATCAGGCGCTGGCGATAAGTTTCGCTCCCGCGGACGTCGGAGATCGGTGTGAATTCATCAGCCAGAATCGGCAGGGCATCATTGATGGATTGTTCATTCCATTCTTTACCAGCCAGCGCTTGTTCGGTTTTCCGAGCCCGTGAAGGCATGGCGGCAACTCCGCCGAACGCCAGACGAATCGATGAAACCTTGTTAGCCGAATCCAAATGCAACCCGAAACAGCCGGCCACGGTGCTGATGTCCATCTCACGGCGTTTGGAAACTTTGTAGAACCGGTAGAACGCTCTGGAACCTTTCGTTTCTCTCGGAAGGATGATCGTTTTCAAGATCTCTCCGTCCCGCAACGCGGTTTT
>DATFCK010000212.1:0-2514 GCA_035253185.1 Chthoniobacterales bacterium
GCCGGGCCGTGTCATTGAGGCCGGCTGCGGGTTTTCGTCAGGACTCATGCTGGACACCGACGAACGGTTCCTTGGATCGGCCACGCGTTTTCAATTTATTGAACCGAATCCGACCCGGCTGAGATCGCTGCTGAAACCGGAGGATACAGGCCGGCTTGAAATCATCGAAAGAGGTGTTCAGGAGGTGCCGGTTGAGTCGCTTATCGATTTGGAGCCCAACGATATTCTATTCGTCGACTCGTCGCATGTCTCGAAAGTAGGCAGCGACGTCAATTACCTTGTGTTCGAAGTGCTGCCGCGGCTAAGACCGGGAGTTCTCGTTCACTTTCACGACATTTACTGGCCGTTTGAATATCCCGAGCACTGGGTGCTGGAAGGGCGGTCCTGGAACGAGATTTATCTGATGCGCGGTTTTCTTCAGCACAACGACGCTTTCGACATTCTGCTGTTCAACAACTACCTGGGTGAGCGTCATTCCGAGCTGATGAGGGAAACTATGCCCAAATTCATGGTGAACGCCGGCGGATCGTTGTGGCTGCAGCGGAAACCGGGCACGTAGGACCGCTGCGACGTTACCTTATCGATATTCTTTGGTCTTGTCGGACCAGTCCGACTAATCGGACTGGTCGGACTGGTCGGACAAGTCAGACTGGTCTGCCCGGCAACCCCGGTTGATTTAACGCCCTGGTTCGGCTTGCTTACCGCGGGGAACGCGTTTTTTACTTGCGTGGTCGGGCGGCGTATGGCACTAGTCCGTTTCGTTAAAGATAGATAGCAGTTAGAAGGCAGTTTATTTTTAACCCGGCGGAAGACGGAATAGTATTGGGAAGGCAACGAAACGGTCGTCGATTTGACAGACTGCCGATTCGCTGCCACTTTTGTCGTCTTCGCACGCGTTCGATGCGATAAACCCTAAAGGAATCGCGGCGTTATCGAGCGTAGTCGGGCCTCAGCGTTGCGGAAGTACTATAATATATATGTCGTCGTCAGCAGATCGGGCAGAACGTATCCACTTCGGTAGCATTAAAGAAGCCATTGAGCCCCCCAACCTGATTGAGGTCCAGCTCAACTCTTATGTCGATTTCCTCCAGAAAGATGTCCCGTTCGGGAAACGAAAAAACCACGGTCTTCAGGCTGTGTTCAAGGAGGTTTTTCCGATCGAGAGTTATGACGAGAAAGCGGTTCTGGATTTCAGCCATTACGAAATCGGCGAGCCGAAGCTGAGCGCTTTGGAAGCGCAACGCGAAGGCCAAACCTTCAGCGCTCCGCTCCACGTTACTTTTCAGCTCCGCGAAGAACGCGGCACCAAGGAAGAAAAGGTTTACATGGGCGAAATCCCGCTCATGACCCCGCAGGGCACCTTTGTAATCAATGGCGCCGAGCGCGTCGTCGTTTCCCAGTTGCATCGCTCCCCGGGTATTGCCTTTGAGTCGAGCATCCATCTTAACGGCAAGGTCCTTTACAGCTTCCGCATCATTCCGGATCGCGGTTCGTGGATCGAAGTGCAATTCGATACCAGCGATTTGCTTTACATTTATCTCGATCGCCGGAAACGGCGGCGGAAATTCCTGGCCACAACGTTCCTGCGCGCGCTGGGTTACGGTTCCGACGAAGAAGTCATCAAACTGTTTTACAACATCGAGACGCTGAAGCTCAGCGAGAAGCTCGATGAAGAGAAGCTCGCCACCAAAGTTCTCACTGCCGAAATTCGCGACGGCGAAGTCACGGTTGCCCGCGCATTTGAGCCGCTCACACTGGCCACCATTCGCCAGATCATGGCGTTAGGCACCAAGGAAGTGAAGGTCATCGATATTTCGAATGATGACACGGTGGTGAAAGCGTTGCGCAAAGATCCCGCGCACGATCAGGAAGAAGCGCTGAAAGATATCTATCGCCGTTTGCGCCCGGGCGATCCGCCGACGGTGGCCAATGCGCGCGCTTTGCTGAAACGGCTGTTTTTTGACCCCAAGAAATACGACCTGGGCCGGGTCGGTCGTTACAAGATCAACCAGAAGCTCGGGATCGATGTCGATCTGAACGAGCGAATTCTGACCGACAAAGATTTCATCGCCGCGATCAAGTATCTGATCAACCTGCGCCGTGGCGAAGGCACGCTGGATGACATCGATCATCTGGGCAGCCGCCGCGTGCGTACCGTCGGCGAACTGTTAGCCAATCAGTGCCGGGTCGGTCTGGCCCGCACCGAGCGGTTGGTGAAGGAGCGCATGACCCTGTTCGACATCAACGTCGACGGCATGACTCCGCAGAAACTGATCAATCCGAAGGCGCTGAGCGCAGTGATCCGGGATTTCTTCGGACGTTCGCAGCTTTCGCAATTCATGGATCAAACCAATCCGTTAGCCGAGCTGACGCACAAACGTCGCTTGTCCGCTCTCGGGCCCGGCGGCCTCAGTCGCGATCGGGCGGGATTCGAAGTGCGTGACGTTCATCCGTCCCACTACGGCCGAATTTGTCCCATCGAAACTCCGGAAGGTCCAAACATTGGCCTCATCA
>DATFCK010000213.1:0-3446 GCA_035253185.1 Chthoniobacterales bacterium
TGGTACCGACGCCGGGTACGGAAGTGGAGGTGTAGCGGCGTTTGTGTCAGACGCTGGATGTGCTTCGTTAGCGCGGTTCCGTAATATTTGCGCATTGCACCTTTAGCACGCCCAAAGCATAGCTATGTCATCCCGACCGAAGTGGAGGGATCTCTCAAATGCGGAATGCGTCACGCAAGTAGGCGAGATCCTTCGACTTCCGCTCAGGATGACAACCTCTTTGATGCTCAGTTGCCGAAGTTGAAAGCATCGGTGCTGATCGCTGCAATTGGAAGATGAAGATTGCGTCCTGGAATATTAACTCGCTGCGTCGACGCCAGGACCAGCTGATGGCATGGTTGGAATCGACCGGGCCCGACATAGTTTGTTTGCAGGAAACGAAATGTCCTGATGACCAGTTTCCGGAGCTGGCGTTGCGATCCGCCGGCTACAACAGCGCGTTCCACGGTGAAAAATCGTACAACGGCGTCGCCATTCTCTCCAAAACAGAGATGCAACAGGTGCGGGCGTCACTCTGTGACGAGGAAATCGATCCGCAGGCTCGGGTAATCTCGGCTACGGTGAGTGGGGTTCGTATTTATTCGGTGTACGCCCCTAACGGGCAAGCGGTGGGCTCACCCGCCTATGAATACAAGCTGAAGTGGTATCGGCGATTGCGCGACTGTCTTGGACGAGAGGGTGTGGAGGCGGATGGCGAAGTTGAGCTGGTAGTGGCCGGCGATTTCAATGTTGCTCCGGAAGATATTGATGTGCACGACCCCTCGTTATGGCACGGAGCCATTATGTGTTCGGCTGGCGAGCGCGCCGCCTTTCAGGATCTATGCAGCGTGGGCCTGGTCGATACCCTGCGATTACATCATCGTGAAAAAAAAGAAATGTTTACCTGGTGGGATTACAGGATGTTGGCGTTTCCAAAAAATCGCGGTCTGCGGATCGACGCCGTCCTGGCCAGCGGACCGATGGCGAAACGATGTACCGCAGCCGGAATCGATCGCGATGTTCGCAAAGGGAAAAAACCATCGGATCACGCCCCGATCTGGGCAGCTTTCGCCGAGCCGGAGGTTGGACCGTTGAAGCGTTGAAGCGTTGAGGTGTTGAGGTGTTGAGGTGTTGAGGTGTTGAGGTGTTGAGGGGTTGAGATGTTGAGGTGTTGAGGGGTTGAGGGGTTCGAACGAGCAACAAATTGGAATTCAGGCTTTTGCGTTGTGACGGCCACATACTGGTACGTGCTCGTTAGGAACTGGACTGCTTAAAGCAGTCAAGTTTGGGCTGGAGATCGACGGTCTTCTTCGAACTTAACCTGAATGTATTGAATTGATCGCGGTGGGTGCAGCAGATCGGGCGGCGGCGGCGGAACACGCACCGCTTTGTCGCCATTTCACCCCGGATCGTCGACGATGGTTCGAGCTCAATCTTCGAGATTGAGCGGGAATGTCAGCGGTTGAACATTGAGCGTTTGTGAAGCGAAGCGAACAATTCCGCGTTTCCAATCCGCCGCCGGAGGCAATACTCATTTGGGATGGGGACTGTCGGTTTTGCCGGCTTTGGGTCGAGCGGTGGCGGGTCGTTAGCGGCAATCGCGTCGACGATGCCACGTTTCAGCAAGCGGCGGAACGATTTCCTGAAATACCACGCCAGCAATTCGAACGCGCGGTCGTTTACATTGATACCGGCGGACACGTTTTCACCGGCGCGGCAGCAATCTTTCGCTCGGTTGAATCCCGATTTTCGCGGCGCTGGTTGGCGTGGAGTTACGACCATGTGCCAGGTTTCGGCGGCATTTCCGAGTTCGTTTATGGCATCGTCGCGCGGCATCGGCAGGCCAGTTCGGCAATTACCGGCCTGCTGTGGGGCAGTGATGTGCGGCCGCCGACGTATTTTCGGACGCGGTTGTGGTTCTTGCGGGGGCTTGGCCTGGTTTACCTGGTTGCGTTTATCTCGTTATGGCTGCAAGTCGACGGCCTTATCGGACAGAACGGCATTTTGCCGATCGCGGAGTTTCTCCCGAACATTCATCAACAGCTCGGTGATGGCGCGGTTAGGCTACTGCCAACATTGTGCTGGCTGAACAGCAGTGATGCGTTTCTCCATTTTTTGTGCGCCGGTGGGGTCATTGTTTCGCTGCTTCTGATTGCCGGCGTTCTGCCGGTGGTTTGCCTGACCCTGTTATTCGTTAGTTATCTGTCTCTGTCGATTGCGGGGCAGACGTTTTTTTATTTTCAGTGGGACATCCTTCTTCTGGAAACAGGCTTTCTCGCTGTCTTTTTTGCCCCGATCGGGCGGTGGCTGACCGCCGCGCGTTCGCTACCGGTGCCACGACTTGGGCACTTCCTGCTGAAGGCGCTGTTGTTCAAGCTGATGTTTATGTCGGGCGTGGTGAAACTGACCAGTGGCGATGACTCGTGGATAAATCTCACCGCTCTTGATTATCACTACTGGTCTCAACCGCTGCCGACGCTGTTTGCCTGGTTCGCGGATAAGCATCCGGAATGGTTTAAGAAATTCTCGGTGGCCTTGTGTCTGGTGATCGAAATTGCGGTGCCATTTTTCATTTGGGCACCGCGCCGTCCACGCTTGATTGCGGCGACATTATTGATTGCGCTCCAAATTGCGATTGCCATCACCGGCAACTACTGCTTTTTCAACCTCCTTACCATCGTCCTCTGTCTGTTATTAATTGATGATCGAGTATTCGAATCGTTAACCCGGTCGAAACGCGCCGTTGTTAGGGCCGATCCAAGTGGCCGACGCAATGGATGGATGTCTATGGCACAGTTGGGCGGTGCTACGGTTGTTGCGATCGTAACATTACCCGTTAGTGGCTGGCATATTTACAGCGCGCTTCAGCCGCAATCGGAAATGCCGGGCGTGATCGCCGCCGTCGACGAGAGCATTTCGCCGTTTCGGATCGTTAGCGGGTACGGTCTGTTTCGAGTAATGACGAAGGACCGGCGCGAAATCATCGTCGAAGGCAGCAGGGACGGAATTGATTGGGTCCCGTACGAATTCAAATGGAAGCCCGGCGATCCCAATCGGGTTCCGGGTTGGTGCGCACCACATCAGCCGCGGCTCGATTGGCAGATGTGGTTCGCTGCTTTGGGCTCGGCCCAGCGCAACCCCTGGTTTCTGCAATTCATTGGCGCGCTGCTGGAAAACAAGCGGCCGGTGACGCAATTGCTGGCGTCCGATCCGTTTCGGGAAAACGGTCCCGTTTATGTACGGGCGCGATTTTACCGGTACCGGTTCACATCGTCGGAGGAACGTAAAACGACAGGCGCCTGGTGGAAGCGCGAAGAATTAGGCGAATACTTACCCACAGTTTCGATAAAATAGCCGGCGCCCGGCTCGGTGAGGAGGTTGAGAAATTTACCCTTGCCGATATAATTATTGTATGCCGAAGGAAGAGCAGATCGTGACCGAAGGCACCGTTACCCAGGTGTTGCCGG
>DATFCK010000214.1:0-12599 GCA_035253185.1 Chthoniobacterales bacterium
AATAACCAGTCCAACAATCAGGAGCACGATACTAAGCGGACGCTTCGTCTGCGGATTTCGGATTTCCGATTCGGTGTTCATAACGGCAAAGGCTGCTAACCGGAGCGATCGGTGTCAAGAATTTCAGGTATCTACATAACCCCAAGTGCGGCCGCGGGGGACTGAAGCTACGGTTAGCAGGATGAAGATCTTCGTCGGCTGCTCAGGCTGGTTTTACTGGCACTGGCGCGGCATTTTTTATCCGGAGGGCAACCGGACGGATCATTGGTTCAAGCATTATGTCGCGAACTTCGACACCGTCGAACTGAACGCGCCATTCTATTCCTGGCCCAAAGATTCCACGGTGCGGGCATGGCGACGCAACGCGCCGGAGGAGTTCCGCTATTCGGTGAAGGTTAATCGGGTCATTACTCACGAAAAACGACTGCGACGAACCAAAAATCTGATCCGAAAATTCTGCGCGATCGAGTCGATACTCGGAGAAAAGCTCGGTTGTTTCCTTTTCCAGTTCCCGCCCAGTTACCGATTCACACCATCGCGTTTGAAAAGTCTCATCACCCAATTGGACGCAAAGTTTCCAACCGCGGTTGAATTTCGGCACAAGAGTTGGTGGCGGGAGAGAGTTTTTCGCGCTTTCAAAGAGCAGGGTCTCACCTTCTGTTCTGTCAGCAGTCCGCGGTTACCGTCCGATCTGATCAAGACTAACGAGCGCGTTTATATTCGATTTCACGGGACGAGCCGTTGGTACCGGCATGATTACAGTGACGATGAACTGGCTACCTGGGCGGATAGAATTCGCCAAACCGGCGCGGACGAAGCCTGGATATATTTCAACAACGACCGTGAAGGATTCGCCATCAAAAACGCCCGCGCATTACGGCATCGCCTAACCGGCCGTTAACAAGCCTCGATCGGTGGCTACAATGCCGATACCTGCCTGGTTACGATCAGGAAATCCTGTTGTTCCCATTCGCGGGTCAGATCAGCCTTTAGCTGCGTGAAATATTTTCTGGCCGCGGCTTCGTCACTGACCAGCACTCGCAGGATTTCGACCCGATCGCGAAAAGTGTGATCGCCAATTTTCCAGAGTCCTTCGTTTTCCTGGCGAAAATGGGTAAGGCCACCGAATTGATCCACCAGCCGTCGCTTCAACGCTTTCAGCTTTTCCGGATCAATTGGGCGTCCATCATTATAATGGAGTGGCACGTAAAGCTCGTATTCGAGCATGGCCGAGGAAGGTGTCCGGACCGGGGGCGAAGCGCAACTGTTTACGGTTCCGCCGCGGCCGTAAGGCGCGGTCTGACGATCAGGATGAATTCCGATCAGGGAGTCAGGTTTCAGTGACATTGTTTACTACCATTACGCCGTGGTTGCCCGTCTTAGTCGTGTAAGAAGTAAGAAGTATTCACCAGAAGCGCGAATGACAAGCCTAACTGCTCGCAGGCCTTCATCGGCGCGACGGGGGCGGCGGGTAGTACGGCATCTCACTGCCGGCGTTACGGTTTCAGCCCGAACGCCGGAAAGGTGGCTACGCCGCTTTCTTGTGGCGGTGAGGATGCTTGGCCGCGCGTTTGCTGCGCCGGGTCTTCTTGGTGGCGCCGGCTTCAGCCAGACTCTTCTGCAATACCGAAACCAAATCGATCACTTTGGTCGGCTTGGGCGCCTTCTTCGGTTTCGTTTCGATTTCTTCGCCACCGTGTTCGACCTTCTCTTCGATGACTTTCATCACCGCTTCACGGTAATCGTCATGATATTTTTCCGGATCCCATTTCGAGGTCATGCTTCCGATCAGCGCCTTGGCCATGTCCAATTCGCGCTTACCGGCTTCGGTTTTTTTGGGCACGTGGAGCTTGCCCGGATCAGCCAGTTCATCGGCGAAATGCATGAGCTCAAGAACCAGCGCACCATCCTGCGGCTTAACGCCGGCGAGATATTGGCGCGTTTTGATAACGACTTTTGCGATCCCGACCTTGTTGGTGTTCTTCAAAGAATCGCGCAACAAAACGTAAGCCTTATCCCCGCCTTTCTGCGGCTCTAAATAATACGGCTTGTAGAAAAACATCGGATCGATCTCATCGAGATCCACGAAATCCTGGATGTCCACCGTTTGAGTGGCTTCGATATCCACCCGTTGAAAATCTTCGTCTTTGAGGACGACGTACTTGCCCTTCTCGTATTCGTAGCCTTTAACGATGTCGTCCCAGGGAACCTCCTTCCCGTCCTTTTCCGCGACCCGCTTATAGTTAATCGGGCTAAGGTCACTTCTTCGCAGCATCCGGAACTTCAATTCCTCCTTCCGGGTTGCCGGATAGAGACCGATCGGGATGTTCACCAGGCCAAAACTGATACTGCCTTTCCAAATTGCTCGCATAACAGAAGTTATTTCGCATTTGGGCGGGATTTCGCGCGGGGGTCATTGAGACACACACCCCGGCGTAGGCGGCGGATCCCATTATCACCGGTGTTCAGGCCGGTGAACACCGTAAAAGGTGCGCATGCTGCCGTTTCAATTTCAACGGCTTCTAATGAAACTCGCCCAGATGCTATCGCGAAATTTGTAAGCCGTGAACCGGCTAACGAGCGGCGTTTTATGATGTCACCGGGCTACAGGCCGGTGCTAATGAGAACAACCAAGCTCGTACCCATCGACGGACCTAGGCAATACTGCCGGGTCAGGCTGCGATTTCGAGCCGGGAACGCTCGATACCACGCAGCTCAAATAATCTGATCAATGTTTCCTCGATCAAGTTGTTAGGGCAGGACGCTCCCGCGGTAATGCCCACCACCACCGGCCCGGGCGGGAGCCAGAAGTGAGATACTACTTCGCGTTTCTCGTGGAGATTGTAATGGTTGATTTCGGAAGCCGATACTAACCGCGACGCGTTCAACACAAAATAAGTAGGCAGCTTCTCCTCGCCCATCTCAGCCAGGTGCGACGTGTTCGAACTGTTATAGCCGCCTACCACCAACAGCAGATCCATTTTTACTTCGAGGAGCTCGCGCAACGCGTCCTGGCGTTCCTGCGTTGCTCCGCAAATGGTGTCGAAGAACCGGAAATTTTTTTCCGCTAACTCCGGTCCGTCCCGATCGATGATCGCTTTTCGGATGCGGCGCTGAACTTCTTCGGTCTCACCGCGCAACATGGTAGTTTGATTGGCGACACCAACCGTTTTCAAATGCAGGTCGGGATCGAACCCGAGCGAATACGCGCCCTTGAATTTCTCGAGAAACGCCTGTTTATCGCCGCCGTGGCGAATGTAATCACAAACGTAATCGGTATCGGCCAGGGTCAGCACCACCAAATAATGTCCTTTGCCATCGCCGAGGGCGCGCGAACTGGTTGCTTTGGTTTCCTCGTGCTCGGCTTTGCCATGAATAATCGAGGTAGCTGATTCGCTGGCGTATTTGCGGACACGTTTCCACACGCTCATCACGTCTCCGCAGGTGGTATCGACAATCTGGCAACCGCGCTCCTTGATTTGTTGAAGCATTGATAACTCGGTCCCGAAAGCGGGCACAATAACCACATCCTCCGGTTGAAGATCGGCGATCTCAGCCTGTTTATTGCGTCCGGTCAGATTCTTAATGCCTAACGATGCGATCTGCTGATTCACTTCGGGGTTGTGAATAATTTCGCCGACAATGAACAGGCGGCGATCCTTGAAGACCTTTCGGGCGGCATAGGCGAGATCGATTGCGCGCTCGACGCCATAACAAAAGCCAAATTGCTTGGCTAATCGCACCGTTGTATCGCCAATAGAGATCAATCCCCCGGCCCGGCGAACCTTATCCACGATGTCGCTGCGATAATGCGATTCCACCTGTTCCTGCACTGCCGCCATCACGTCCGGCGTGCGCAGATTTACTTTCTCGCGCGCGGTCGTGCCGCTCGAAATCAGGTTTGTGCTCATGGATCAGACGAAAACATACCACTGCCATGGCTCAATGACCATGGGTAACGAAACCGTGAAAACGGGGTTAGGTTCGGTTTCCGAAAAAGTTACTCGTCCACCAGCAGCGGGCCTGGAGGGTCTTTGAACCAGCTGGATGACATCAACTGCGAGCGGGGCGGATCCGGATCCTTGCTTTGGTCCAGCCGGGTAACAAGATGACCGTATTTTTTATCTTCGGGCAACGATCTCGCGATCTCTACCGGCGTGCCGACTCGAGCCAAAGCATACAGCCGGGCTGCGGCTTCACGATGAAGACGAACGCAACCATGAGTCCGCGGGGTCGGCCAAACGAATCCTTCATGGAATCCGTAGGCCGGTTTAAATTCACACCAATACGCCATGGGATAACCGGCATCGGGCTGACTGATCCGGCGTTTATCCTTGATTTTGTTATAGATTGTAAAATGTCCAGTCGGCGTTTCGGCGCCGGGCCGGCCGACGTTACCCTGAACCGCCATCAACAGCCGGTCACCTTCCATCACGTACAAGTTCTGGGTGGAGGTGGAAAGTTTCACCACCACTTTGGATGGATCGTGCGGCTTCAAGGCCTTCACTCGATAATGGCTGCTGGTGGCGACTCGCCCGGTGGCGCAGCCGGTAAAAAACACGACCACCAGAGCGAGGAAGACGAGGTGTAGACGGGACAGGATGCGCATAACTGTCACTACTGGAGATTTACATGGGGTTGTTGTCAACCCGGCCCTTCGCGTAACTCCGACGGCTTTTGCTCCGGGTTAGCCTCCGCCAACATCCGGTCGAAGGCGTTCCAACTCTGGGCGTAAAATGGATACGGACGATCCGGGTTTCGCGGTTTGTAGCGCCAATGTTTGTACATCCACAACCACGGGGCCGGGCGTCTACGCACGTACGGCTCGAACGAATCCCAACAAGCCTGGGCGATCTGCTTCAACGTCATGTTGCCGGTGTTCTCGATTTGGCGGTGAAAGACTACTCGATAGCGTCCCTTGGGCAGCGGCTCGCAATGCGCCGGAATGATCGGCGCGCCAGTTTGCTGATGGAGCCAGGCATGAGCTGCGGTCAAACTGGTTTTAAGTCCGAAACAATCGACCGCCACCGCCCCCTGTTGCGGCGGCACCGTTAGGTCGACCAGCAATGCGGTGCGGCCTTTTCTTCGCAGGACTTTGTACAACCTAACGATTCCACGGCTACGCGGAATGAGTTCATGCCCCGATTGTTCGCGTAAGGACCGGTATAGCGGATCCAGTCGCGAGTTTTTGAATTCCTCGGCAATGATCGTTCCCGGAATACCGGCGAACGCGCAGGCCAGACTCAGCCACTCGAAGTTACTGTAATGGAAACAGGCAATGATGATGCTCCGCTCCGGCCCACTGTTACGAGCGGTCTCCTCAAAGTTCTCGAACTCGATGTAGCGCTGAAAATTTTGAGCCGTTAGGCGCGGACTCCACAGCAGATCGATTGCGCTCTGGGTGAAGTGCCGATACGACTCCCGCAGCACTCGCCGGCGCTGGGAAAGGGTCAGGGTATTCCCAAGCGCGACCTCGAGATTACTCAAACCGACCTGGCGGCCGCGACGGTCGAAGATCGAGCCCAGCGTGCCCAGAACACGCGCCGCAAAAAGACAGACCCAGCGCGGCAACAAAGGAACAATCCTGGTTGCCCAACGCAGGCCCACCCACTCCAAACGGTAACGCCACTGCTTGCCGCCCGAACGCATCGCCGCAGCTTAGCAACCCGGCAGGGCTGCTCAAGAAGCGGCCACCGGCTCGGATTGACTTGGGGGGGAACGACTTTAGGATTGAAGAGCGCGCATTTCCCTCCGCGCGACCAACCGTGAAAACCGTTCTTTTTGTCTGTACCGGCAACATTTGCCGGAGCCCAATCGCGGAAGGGCTGTTCCGGCATATGATCGGTAACCGGAAGGACATAGAGGTGGCGTCGGCGGGAGTCCACGCCGTCCGCGGACAGCCTCCCAGCCTCTATGCGGTAGAAGTTTGCGAAGCCAGCGGAGTCGACATTAGCGGCCTGCGCAGCCAGCCCTTAACCACGTCGTTGGTGGAGCGGGCGACCCATATTTTCGCGATGACCGGTGCCCACCTGGAGACGATTCAGCTGCTTTTTCCGCAAGGCGCAAATAAATCGTACCTCCTGCGCGAATTTGAAGAGCCCGGAACAACGGTTTGGCGCGATGTTCCCGATCCGATCGGTCTCGGCCGGGATGTTTACGAAGTGTGCGCTCGAACCATCAAAAACGCTTTACCCAGCGTGCTGGCGTTCGTAGAACAAAGCGCGCTTGTGCCGCCGGGATCCTCCCGCAAAGGCAGCACCTCTTCATATTCCATGGGCGACATTCCTCACCAAATACATTCCGGCAGCGCGTCCCACCAATGGGTGTATGGCGAAGCATTGCGCCGAGTTGATCCGGAGATTTTTGACGCGATCAGCGCGGAAGAAAACCGGCAGCGCGAAAACATCGAATTGATTGCTTCCGAAAACTTCACCAGTCGCGCGGTGATGGAGGCGCAGGGGAGCGTTCTGACTAACAAGTATGCTGAGGGCTATCCGGGAAAACGCTGGTATGGCGGCTGCGAAAATGTCGATATCGCGGAGCAACTCGCCATTGACCGCGCCAAACGATTGTTCGGAGCCGAGCACGTCAATGTTCAGCCGCACAGCGGGGCGCAGGCGAACATGGCGGTTTACTTTGCCGCCATCAAGCCGGGCTCAAAGATCCTGACCATGAACCTGGCCCACGGCGGCCATCTCACCCACGGCCATCCCGCGAACTTCTCGGGCAAATTTTACGAAGTCACGCATTACGGGGTATCGGAAAAAACCGAACAAATTGATTACGACGCGCTGCAGAAACAGGCTGAAGAAGTAAAACCGGTGATGATCACCGCGGGCGCTTCCGCTTATCCGCGCTCGCTCGACTTTCCAAGGCTTCGCCAGATCGCGGATTCGGTCGGGGCGATTCTGTTCATCGATATGGCCCACATTTCGGGACTGGTCGCCGGCGGCCAGCATCCCAGCCCAATTCCGCACGCCCATTTTGTCACCACCACTACCCACAAAAGTTTGCGCGGGCCGCGCGGCGGCATCGTTATGTGCCTCCAAAAATACGCCAAGGAAATCGACTCCATGTTGTTTCCGGGCATTCAAGGCGGACCGTTGATGCACGTCATCGCAGCCAAAGCGGTATGTCTTCATGAAGCGTTGCAACCGCAGTTTCGTGATTATCAGCGACAGGTCGTGATCAATGCCAAGGCGCTGGCCGCGGGATTAGCCAAACATGGGTTCCGCATCGTGTCCGGCGGGACCGACAACCATCTCATGTTGGTTGATCTTCGACCGAAGCAAATCAATGGCAAACAGGCGCAGGAAGTTCTCGATCGGGCCGGTATCACGGTGAACAAGAATGCGATCCCGTTCGATACCTATCCAATCTTCAAACCCGGCGGAATAAGGGTCGGTACCCCAGCGGTCACCACGCGTGGCATGAAAGAAGAAGAGATGCTCGAGATTTCCGATTTAGTCGCCGAAGCCCTGGAAAAACGCGAGGACGCGGAAGCGCTGACCCGGGTTCGCAACAAAGTGCGCGATCTCACCCGACGTTTTCCGTTACCGTCGTAGCCGGTAGCGGTGTATACGACCGCCGCCCCAGAATCTCCTCTCGGCGGTAACAAACCGCCGCTACGAAGTTTGAGATTTTTGCCCTTACCAAAACGCCCTTGATCTGCGTAATCTGCCCGAACGTATGACCGAGCAGATCCAGTCAAACCCGTTGCGCGAAGGATTATCCAGTCGCGCCGTGCCTCAGCCTTGTTCGATCGTTATCTTTGGCGCGACCGGCGATCTGACCCACCGCAAACTGATTCCAGCGCTTTATAATCTGGCGGCGGATGGAGAATTGCCGCCCGCGGTAGCGGTGGTTGGCGTGGCCCGTCGCGACAAGAGCGACGAGGTAGTCCGTAAAGAGCTGGAAGAAGCAGTGCGCAAATTTTCTCGCCAGAACGTGCGCGACGATATCTGGAAAACCTTTGCCCAATCACTCTTTTATCACCGGACTGAATTTCACGACCTGAAGGGCTACGAATCGTTAGCGGAACGGCTGAAGCAACTCGACAAAGAGCGCGGCACCCGCGGCAATCGGCTGTTCTACCTGGCGGTCGCTCCGGAGCAATTCGACGACATTGTGGCCAATCTGAAGGCGGTCGGTCTCAATCACGCGGAGGAAGGCTGCTGGGCGCGGGTGATTGTGGAAAAACCGTTCGGCACCGATCTCGCCTCAGCGCGGGCATTGAACCGAATCGTTAGCGCGTCGTTCTCGGAAGAGCAAACGTATCGAATAGACCATTTCCTGGGCAAGGAAACGGCGCAAAACATCATGGTCCTGCGTTTTGCCAACGCGATTTTCGAGCCGCTATGGAACACGCGCTACATCGATCATGTGCAGATCACCGCCGGAGAAACGCTCGGCGTGGAAGGCCGCGCCGGCTATTACGACAAGGCCGGCGCGCTGCGGGACATGGTCCAGAATCATTTGCTGCAATTGCTCTGCCTGATCGCGATGGAACCTCCCACCGATCTCGATGCCGACAGCATCCGCGATGAAAAACTGAAAGTGGTTAGGTCGCTGCGTCAACTGGCCGGCGATATGGTGACCAAAAACGTGGTCCGGGGGCAGTACAGCGCGGGAGCAATCAACGGCAAACCGGTCGTCGGTTATCGTGAAGAACAAAACGTCAATCCTCAATCGACCATTGAAACCTACGTAGCCCTCCGAATGCACATGGATGACTGGCGGTGGGCGGATGTGCCCGTTTACATGCGGGTGGGGAAACGGTTGCCCAAGTCCGCCACCGAGATCTCAGTGCATTTTAAAAAGGCGCCGCCGGTTCTGTTCAACAAGGAAGCAGTGACGATTGATCAAAATGTGCTGGTCGTTCGAATCCAGCCTGACGAAGGCATTTCGTTGCGGATGCAGGCCAAGATTCCGGGCACAAGTTTGCGGATCGAACCGGTAAAAATGGATTTTCATTACGGGACCTCGTTCGGAAAACCGAGCCCGGAAGCGTATGAGCGGTTGCTGCTGGATGCCATGAGCGGAGACGCGACCCTGTTTGCCCGCCGGGACGAAGTGGAACAAGCCTGGGCGTTCATTGATCCAATTGAGGAAGAATGGCAGGCGCAAAAAGAGAAAGGCCTTTGTTTTTATGCCGCCGGTTCATGGGGCCCCGACGAAGCCGATGAATTGCTGACCCGGGACGGGAGAGCATGGAGACGTTTGTGAGCCTGGCGCTGATTCGTATCGGAACTGAAAGTTATGCCTGCCGTCGCTGAGACATTCTCGTTAGGCGCTCCGGTCGAGATCGGCCGGATCGAAAAGGAACTCAAGAAACTGTGGGCCCAGGGCGAAGCAGCAGCCATGACTCGCGCTTCCCTGATCAATCTCGCCGTCTACAGCGATGAGCCGGGGTCGTTAGGGAAAAATACTCAACTGATGTCGCAGCTGACCGAAGATCATGCCTGCCGGGCCATCGTGATCGAAGCGGATTCGACCGCCAAAGAGAATATCGCCGAAGCCTGGATTAGCGCGCATTGTCACGTCAGTCGCGCCGGCAGCCGGCAGATTTGTTCGGAGCAGTTGTCGTTTCGACTGGGTGGCCCGTGCACCACCCTTTTGCCAAGCATCGTTTTTTCCCATCTCGATTCCGACCTGCCGTTTTATCTTTGGTGGCAGACCGAATTACCCAAAAAAATTGACCCGCATCTCTGGTCCTGGGTGGATCATCTGATCTACGACAGCCAGACTTGGCCTGATTACGCAGGCCAAATGCAATTGGTCGAAACGGCAAAGAAAGAAGCCGATCAGCGAATCGTTCTTTGCGATATCAACTGGACCCGGCTGGATAAGATTCGGGCCGCGGTTGCTCAGTTTTTCGATCATCCCGGGGCGCATCATCACTTTCAAACGATTGATGACGTAAAAATTGCGCATGCGCCCGGGTTTCATTCTACCGCGGTGTTACTGGCGGGTTGGCTGGCGGCGCAATTGAAATGGACCGAAGGCAGGCGAGACAAGTCTTCGCTTCAGTTTAGTGGCGGCGGGAAACGACAGATCATGGTTCAGTTGCAGGAGTCCGCGGGAGAACCCATTAGCGAGATTTCGCTGCGTTCGGGGTCCACCGAATTCGCGGTGAAACATTCCGCCGGGGCCGATCTTTTAGTCGTAACGAGGCATGACAACGGCGACAAGCGCATGGATCAGCGGATGCCGGCCGGCAAAAACGACCCCGTCGCCTTGTTAAGCGACCAGCTCATGCGCGGAGGCGTCCACGCCGTCTATCTGCGGGTAATCGAACAGGTCCGCGGCCTGATTTGAGCGGCCGGTTACCGGATTTACCATAAAAACCGGCCTCGTCCGCCCTCGGTGTATGAGTCCTGCTGTGGCAGGCACCTGGCGATGCAGAACTATGACTTTTTTGCGTTTTGCACTTCCCTTAAGCGCCCGGAACTCAAGGCAATAGGAGAATTGTCCTGGGTCCGGCACATGGCCAGGGGGGAAGTGCTTTACCATCCGGGTGAGCTCGGCAACGCCCTCTACATCGTCAATCGTGGTTCGCTGGAAGTTCTTCCGCCGAAAGGCTCGGCCTCCTCGCAAATTATGCGTTTGTCGCGCGGTGATGTCATTGGCGATGTTGAAACCTTTTCCGATTCGCCGCGGACACGCACGGTCCGGTCCGCTGAAGATGAAACCAGCCTGCAATGTTTTCCGCGAGCGAATTTCGATGAGCTCCTGCGGCGGGTACCCTCTTTCTACCATTATTTGTGCGGCCACATGGCCGCGCGCTTGATGCAAGCCCATGATCTTCCACTTCAACAGTCTCACGGTTTGGAATTGAGCGGACGGATCTCTACCTTCGATCTCACCACCATTCATCAAACGGTTGTTAACTCTGGCCAGACCGGCGAATTGCAGATCAAAGATGAAAACGCCGAAACGATGGGCGCGTTTTATTTCGAAACTGGACGTTTGTCGGCCGGCCAGTTTCAACATCTCACTGGAATAGAAGCGTTCTGGCAGTTGTTCCTGATCGACGCCATTTCCGGCACTTTTTCATTCTCGGCTGCGGAGAAACCGCTGACCGATTCGGTGCAATCGACTCGCATTGATTCCACTGGAAGCGATCTATTGATCGTTGCTTTGCAATACCGGGACGAATTCAACGCGCTCAAGGCCCAGATGCCGTCCACTGCGACGAAATTGAAGCCGGTAACGGCAACAATGCGCTGGAACGGTGAGGCGCCTGATCAACTCAGCCAGCTCGCCCACAAAATTTGGGACGTAATTTCAAAACGGCCCCTAACACTTTCGGAGCTCTATCGACACTGCTCCATGTGCGAGTTCAAAATATATCAGGTGATCCACGAAC
The DNA here is from genome assembly GCA_035253185.1 of Chthoniobacterales bacterium. Taxonomy (GTDB): domain Bacteria; phylum Verrucomicrobiota; class Verrucomicrobiia; order Chthoniobacterales; family UBA10450; genus DATFCK01. Next base: position 11,369 of record DATFCK010000214.1, read on the forward strand.
TGCTGAAATCAAAGCAAGTGATCACGGCGGATCAGACGGTAACGCCGGTGCCGCCTCCGCCGCGTCCGGTTATGCAGCCCTCGCTTCAGGAGCCGATGGCTTTTATCGACAAGCTCGGTAAGGATTAAGCGGGGCTGTTCCAGCACAAGTTCTGCTCCTGGCCGGAAGCATGCTGGAACAATTGCTCAAATATCTGCTGCTTGGCGCCATTGCCACGACGCCGTTGTCAGGTTGCGCCTATATGACCAAGAGCGGCCGCCAACAAATGGCCTATCAACGGTATGTAAAGAAGCAAAGCGGCAAACGGCTGAAGATGCAGAAAAAGATCAAACCGGTGAAAATGCCGTTCACACCCGGCCCTTCGGAAAACAAGGTCAACACCGAAGTGATCGAATCACCTCAATCGGTCACATCCGGCGAATCGCAGCCCAGCGAGTAAAGGCGCGCCGCAGACTTCAATTCTTCTGGAGCAGGACAAAATAAATGTCCAGGTGGACCGACGAATTTGGTTGCGGCTGGTAAAGGCGAGCCATCTACGCGCGGCCCTGGACTGAAATCGGTTTGCCGGCGGCATCGACCGCAACGTAAACAAATACCCCCTCGGTAACGAGTTCGACTTCGCCGGTCATAAACCGGTTGGCCCAAACTTCGATTGGAATCCGCATCGAACTGTTTCCGATGCGATCGACCCGGGCATAACAGGCCACGGTATCACCGACCCGCACCGGCTGCAGAAATGCCATGCCTTCCATGGCTACTGTCACCACCCGCGCTTTGGACACTTTGGAAGCCAGGATGGCGCCGCCCAAATCCATCTGCGAAACCAGCCAACCGCCGAAAATGTCACCGTTACGGTTCGTATCCCGCGGCATGGCGATCGTTTGGATAACCAGTTCGCCTTGCGGTTTGTCACGTTTCTCCATGGCTGCGGAAATGTTAGCACATCGACACCGAAGCGTAACGCCATTGCAGGTGGAAAGTGCAATGTGGTAGCGGCGGTGAAGCTCAATCCGCCCGGCGATTCGCTAAACCATTCCTACAAGATCAGCATGCAATCGCCATAACTGAAAAATCGATATCTTTCGCGAATGGCTTCGGCATAGGCGCGCAAAATAAATTCGCGCCCGGCAAAGGCGCTGACCAGCATCAGCAATGTCGACCGCGGGAGGTGGAAATTGGTCAGGAGCGCGTCAGTTAGGCGAAATTCAAACGGGGGATAAATAAAAATATT
>DATFCK010000215.1:0-8531 GCA_035253185.1 Chthoniobacterales bacterium
GGCTTGATTGCGTCGAGCACCGCGGCACAGAGGCGGGTTACAGCGCGACATTGTAGCCGCCTCGCTGCATCGAGGCGTCAGATCAACTGCTAAACCACCGAACCTTCGGAACTAATCTTAAAAAATGACAGCCAGGATCAAACAAAAGATCACGCCGTTCCTGTGGTTCGACGACAAGGCCGAGGAGGCGGCGAAGTTCTACACTGCCATCTTCAAGAACTCGAAGATCGGAAAGGTCACTCGTTATGATGAGGAAGCGGCCAAGCCGATCGGCCGGGTGCCCGGATCCGTCATGACGGTCGAATTTGAGCTCGACGGCCAAAGGTTTGTCGCGCTCAACGGCGGCCCGATGTTCAAGTTCACCGAAGCGGTGTCGTTTGTGGTGAATTGCGACACCCAGGAGGAAGTCGATTATTTCTGGTCGAAACTTTCCGCCGGCGGCGAGAAAAGCCGCTGCGGCTGGCTCAGGGATAAATTTGGTTTGTCGTGGCAAATCACGCCGGTCGTTTTAATCGAAATGCTGGCCGACAAGGATGCAGCGAAGGCGAAGCGGGTGATGCGCGCGATGCTGCAGATGGATAAGATTGATATCCCCACGTTGCAGAAAGCGTACGATCAAGACAGCTAATGAAAACGCTGGACGGTTCGTTGAAACTGGGATCTTCGAAGCCAAGAACATTCGGCGAGCCACAGATGAACACAGGTCGACACAGATTGTTTCATTAGCTTCCGGTATCTGTGTTCATCTGTGGCTAAGGTTCCTGGAGAAATCACATGGCAGGCATACGCAGCGAAAGTTCGCTTCCAGGCACCGACATTTCTCGCCTAACGGATCACCTTTTTCGCCACGAAGCGGGAAAGTTAACCTCGGTGTTGACCGGAATCTTCGGCATCAGCCGTCTGCAGCTGGCGGAAGACGTCGTTCAGGAAGCGCTGATTCGCGCCTTCAGAACATGGCCTTATACCGGTGTTCCTGAAAATCCCGCGGCTTGGCTTACCCAAACTGCCAAGAACCTCGCACTCGATGTGATTCGTCGCGAAAAACTATTTCACGACAAGGAACCGGAAATTGTTTCGTTTATGGAAGAATGGGCCAGTGATGCAGCGAGCGAGTCGCCGAAGTTCGACAGCGAGATTAGAGACGGCCGGCTTCGGCTGATGTTTGCCTGCTGTCATCCAATTCTATCGGGTGAAGATCAAACCGCGCTCGCTCTGAAAACCCTTTGTGCATTCAGTCCGGCCGAAATTGCCAGGGCATTTTTTACCACCGAAGCAGCCATCGCCAAACGATTGACGCGGGCCAAACAAAAAATTCGTGATGAGGGTATCGAGTTTGAGATTCCCGCCGGCAAAGAACTTTCACGGCGTTTGGATGCCGTTTTGCAAACGCTGTATCTTCTTTTCAACGAAGGTTACAAGGCATCCAGCGGCGATGCGTTGGTTAGGGAGGAACTTTGCCGGGAAGCGATTCGCCAGACTTCGTTGCTGGCGGAACATCCGGCCGGAAACCAGCCCCGAACCCACGCGTTGATTGCCTTGATGCTATTCAACGCGGCGCGGCTGGCATCGCGAACGGACGAAGAAGGAAATATTCTCCGGCTCAAGGAACAGGACCGTTCCAGCTGGGATCTGGCCATGATCGCACGGGGTGTCCACCATCTGAGCATGTCCGCTTCCGGAGATAAAGTGACGTCGTATCATCTCGAGGCTGGAATTGCCGCCTGTCATTGCGTGGCCAATGACTACGAATCAACCGATTGGCCCAAAATTCTCTCACTTTACGATCAGCTGTTGGAGCTGAACGATTCGCCGGTCGTGGCATTGAATCGCGCGGTGGCGGTGGCGAATGTGAGTGGACCACAAGCCGGCATTGAAGCCGTTAGGGCAATTCGCAACGCCGACCAACTCCATTCCTATTACCTGTTCTACGCAGTGCTGGGCGAATTCGAGGCCCAATTGGACCATTTTCAGGCTGCCACCGACAATTTTCAGAAGGCATTGGAACTGACCGGCCTCACTTCGGAAAAATCATTTCTTTCCAGGCGCCTGCGCGATTGCCAAGAACGCTCGTCCCGAGTCATGGCATAAGCCGTCGTGGCCGGAAGGTAAAACGTTGTCCTGAGCCCCCCCGCTGATTCGTCGTGTTGGTGAAGCTATGAATAACATTTTCAAAAATGCCGAATGGCTCGGTTCGATTTCGGTAATGGGAATATCACTATCGGACCTCGCTCTCATTTTGGCGTGGATCTTGGTGCTAATCGTTTACGTCGGTGTCCAATGGCCCCGCCGTTCGGGAAAGACTCGCTCTGCGCTGCAACGGTTGAGTCCTACCGCAAACGCGAAGGAATGAATCTGAGTCGAGCCCGCCGGGTCCCGGTTAGTTAACGAGGGCCTCGGCAACCGAATCGGATTTAGTTGCGATCCATTCGTTCAGCCAGACGTCAATTCGCGCTCCGAAATCTCGAGGGCGCTCGGCGAAGAACCGTTCGGCCAGGTCGGCTGCGGCACGATGCAGATCGCTTTGGCTAACTTCGAGCACGGCAAGCAATTTCTGGCCTTCCCGGTGCCAGGCGCTATGTCCTTCGTCGCGGCGCAGCCGGTCTCCGAGAAAAGTCAGGTCGTGCGCACGTCCGAGCAATTCGCCAACCGCTTTCAGTTCGTCCGCCAGATTTTTCAGCACCACCGGATTAATTGGTCGCAGGATACGCAACTGATACAACAACAGCTTTGCGTCGGCTCGAAATTCGTGAAAACACTCCGGCGACGGATTCTTTCGCGCGGCGCGCAAACTCGACCGCGCGCATTTGTAGCTTTTCTGAATGATTCTTCCCAACTGACGGGCATCAAAATGCGCAACCGTCCAGCGGTCGGTCGCAGCGCGCGCTTGTTGAAGCAGTGGAAGAGTCTGGTTCTGCCACTCGGCGAAGGCGGCGAGAAAGTTCTCCAGTTCCAGCGCCAGCATCTGCTCTAGTCGCGGATAAGGTGCCCGGCGGCGCCGGGGTTTGATCGATTGCAATTGCCTAACTGTGCTCAGTCGAACTTCGGCATCGCGCACTTCCGACACCAGGCGACCAGCATCGCGCAACCAATGATCCTGTTGCCGGAAAGCGCTGCGTCCGATTTCTTTCCGGACCAGGCGCAGTGCGGCGCGTGCTTTCTTCAAATGTTTCCGTATTTCATGAACCGGACTGTCGTCAGTTTGCCGGCTTCCATTCGCGACCTCGATTGCCTTGCAAATTTCGGCCTGGCAAATCCGGCGAATGCCGTCGGCTAATGCTTCGTCAGGTCGCAGTTCGTAACTCATTGGAAAAACTATTCGCGGGCGAATGTTACATTGGTGTAACGCTTCTCGCCGGCGATATCACGCTCAAACCAGCCGGGGGGTAAAATTTCGACGGCTGGCATGGTTGGAAAATTCAACTTCCGCAACGATTAGGCGATTACTCCCTTGATGGACATGTCGATTTCAACAATGAGTTTTTCCACGGTAGTTCGGATCACATTTGATATAGGCGTCGCCCGGCAAATGCGCGGCTACTGCTTTGGAAGCCCGCGTTCGCCCAGCCAAGGGAAGGATCGGCGTGGTCGTCGCACTACGCGAAGTCCGAATGGCTCAATGGCGTTGCGTTTGATGTGCGCGACCGCTTCCTCTACCGAATCAGTAGCAAAAATTAAATCGAGATCGTCGCGGCCGATCATGCCGGTATCCGCCATTTTGGTGATGAACCCTAGCAGCTCCCGCCAGTAATCTGTTCCCATGATCACGACCGGAAAATTCCGGATTTTTTTCGTCTGAACGAGCGTGAGCGCTTCGAAAAACTCGTCGAGCGTGCCGGAACCGCCCGGCAAGACGACAAACGCGTATGAGTACTTAATGAGCAGCGCTTTTCGCACGAAGAAGTAGTTCAGCACGACCGCCCGATCGAGGAACTCGTTCAGTTTCTGCTCTTGCGGCAATTCGATTCCGCAACCAACCGACCGGCCGCCGACTTCGCGCGCACCGCGATTGGCAGCTTCCATGATTCCCGGTCCACCTCCGGTCATTACGGTGAAGCCTAACCGGGCGATCGCTGCGCCGATTCTTCGGGCGAGTTCATAGTGGCCATCGGTAGAAGCGACTCGCGCGGAACCGAAAACGGTCACGCAGGGTCCCACAAAATGCAGCACCCGAAATCCCCGGAGGAAATCTTTCAGCACCCGAAGCAGGGTGAAAAACTCTTCAAACCGTGACTTTGGCCCTTCGAGAAAAATTTCGTCGGCCCGCGCGGCCGGAGCGGTGACGGGCGAAACGCCAGAGCTGGCCGCAACTTCAAATTCGGATGGTTTCAAGGTAGGACAAGCTTCCAGCTTGTCTTGTGAATCTGGCAAGCTGGAAGCTCGCCCTACTTTCCCGCAGATTCGTTACGCAGGTTCACTCGACGGCACCACGTTGATCGGTTTACCGGCCACAAACGCGAGAATGTTCTGCACTGTGACTTCGTCGATGCGACGGACTGCTTCGGCGCTGTTAAAAGCGATGTGGGGTGTAAAGACAACATTCGGCCTGGAAAGCAGCGACTCGTTAGCTTTGAGGCGCTGGATATCCGCCAGGCGTTGAGGATTCCGCATGTGCCGTTCTTCCGGAGAGGACACTTGCTGGAGGTCGGCTATGATCTGGTCGGCCACCAGTTTCGATGCATCAGTGCGGAACAAACGTTCATCTTCGAGGACATCGAGACCTGCGCCGCCAACAATCCCGCTATCCAGCGCTTCGATTAATGCCGCGGTATCGATCAAGGCGCCGCGGGCGGTATTCACAATAATGACGCCGGGCCGGCATTTTTTCAAGGTTTCACCGTTTAACAGATGAAAGGTGTCAGCGGTAAGAGGCGCGTGCAGCGAAATGATGTCGCTCTGCCCTAACAAGTCGTCGAAGGAAACGTATTCGAACCCGAGCACTTCCGCGATGAGTCCGGCCCGGTTTATGTCATGGGCGATAACGTTCATCCCAAATGCTTTGGCGATGCGGATAACGTGGAGACCGATCCGGCCGGCGCCAACCACGCCGATGGTTTTATCTTTCAGGTCGAAGCCGCGGAACGATTCGAAGGAGAACGCGCCGCCGCGTTTCATGGTAATGGCCGGACGAATTTTGCGAGACAGAGCCAACAGCAAAGCAAATGTGTGTTCGGCCACTGTGTTCTCGCCATAATTTGGCACGTAGCTGACCGTGATGCCGCGCTGTTTACAAGCCGCCAGATCAATGTGATCCACTCCACTGGAACGCGTAGCCACGAATCGCAGCCTGGGATGTGCATCAAGCACTTCCGCGGTGATACGGGAGGCGATAAAGATCGAAGCACAGTCGGCATCCGATGGTAATTCGGCCAGGCTGTGCAGAAAGCCGAGGTCTACTTTGTCCAAATTCGCTTCAAAAAAGTCCTCCGACTGCGGCTCGGTTTCGGTGAAATAAACATTCATTCGATATGCAGCATCGGCATCCGGCCGATGTTATCCTGCTCCAAGGGCCGGCGAGCCCGGGCCACTTTACAGTCCCGGATCTCGCGGGAATTTCGCATAGGGCAGTCTAGCGCCCCGGACAAAAAACTGGTCGGCGCGAATCGCTTCGGGCGCGGCGAACTCCAAGCCGATACCGGAAGCGCCGAGCAAGTCGTCTACTTCGATGCCGTCGCCGCTGGCGCCCAGTGCGCCGATAAGCACGCCATTGCGATAAAGCGGAAATCCACCGCCAAAAAGGTTGAGTCCGTTAGGCAGTTCGGGATTCGGCGGGATCATCTGGGGCGGTGGCACCTCAGGAGGTTGCGGTGGCGCCACCGGGATGAATGGCTTTCCGGTGGCAGGATCTATGTTGACCGAGGACGCAACCTGCAGGCCAACTGTGCCCACAACTACGGTGCCGTCGGGATTAAATCTCGGAACCGCCGGCCCATCCGGGCCGGGCGGTGATCCGTTGATCCCCGGTGGATAAAAATTCTGGGTAAGGAATCCAACCGTCCGGGTGCTTGCGGCAAACTTGTCGCTGGAGAAAAAGAGCGCGGTCCGCGCCTTCTGCGGGCAAACATCATTCGCATCGAAGAGGGCGGAGCCGATGGTGCGCGCGGTGCCGAGAATGGGCGCGGGTTCACCGGGCTGATCCGGATTGCCTACAATGGACACGAAAATTTGTGCCCGGGTGCCGATCGGGTTTTTGATTGCCGATCGGGTAACGAACGCGCGTGCCGCAACGCGCCCGATAATCTGGCGGACCTCGGCAGCGGTTAGGCGTTGCTGGCCGCGGATGGGGATGCCCAGCTTGGGGTCGTCGATTATGGGCGCGCGAATAACGACGGGACGGCCGCCAAGAATCTCGACCGGATAGGGGAACTCCGGCGCTGCGGCGCTGAGCGGAAAGCCCGGCACGGCGTTACCCACTGAGCCGATCGGCTTGACCACCAATTTTTTACGACGCTTTCGTCCTTGTTTGGGCGGACCCGGCGCCCCCGCGGTATAGGGCAGGCGAAGGCCGTCGATAAAGACGTTGCTGGCGAGAATTGTCGGACTCGGTGCGAATCCGACCTGGCCGGTAAGAGCAATGTTTTCGTCCTCATTTTTGCCCGGCGGTTTATTGCTCAATTCAACGCGCACGGCGCGCGCCAGATCGTCCTGCAACCCGCTGAAAACGCCGATCCCGCCCACAAGTTCGCCTCTTTTATATAGAGGAAAGCCGCTGGACCGCCCGCTGAGGCGGGTATTAAAAATACCGGTGCCGAGCGAAACCGCCGTGCCGCCGGGCGCGAACCCGCCGCCAGGCACCGCCGGTAGTTCGCCGTTAGGCCCGGGCGCGATTCGCTTGAAGCGATTGGCATCAGAAAACGGCAGCTGGGAGAACTCGATGCCAACCAGCGGTCCGGGCGGACGGTTGTCCACGCCTTCCGGGAAATTTTGCTGAATGACAAATTGAGCGGTGCGCGAGCTGAAAGCATTTTCGTTAGTGCTCAGATATGTCGCGGTGCCGGCTTCGCTGATAGCGGCGCCGACGCGATCGGCGGTGGGGTTACCGCCGGCCACCGACCAGACGCCAAGCACGAAACCTTCGCGATCGGTAACGGCGATGAGCGCGTTACGGCTGGTGATTTCCGCGCGGCTGATGGCTTGCGCTATGATGCGCTGAACATCCGCGAGAGTCAGCGCTTCCGACAAAGCAGTGTGCGGCGTCAGCGCCAGCGTTACCAAGGCGACGAGGGCGGTGCAAAAAGACGACGACGGACGCCACATAGCGACGCCGTTTTTAGCGAAGCGCGTGGCGAAGCGCAATCTCACAAGCGCAAGACAAAACCTTTTCAAAAACCCTTTTACCCCAGGGAAAATTGCAGCCCCGCTTACCGATTCGCGCCCGGAACACCCGATGTAGTGGTACTGGTCGTGCGCACCGGCTCAGCTCCGAGGCCACCGCCAACGCCAAAATAGAATCCGGGTCCGTTCTCAATCCCATTCTGAAGCGCCGCGATGGTGCAGCCGAAGTTACGACCACGCCACTGTAGGCCGGCAGCCCACGGCACATGAGCATTCCCATGAAAATCATGATCCAGGTGGGTGTCGTGGGAGGTAACTTCAGCCACCGCATAGAAGTTCCAGGGGAGTCTAATTTCAATGCCGCCGTATCCGCGTTGGCTGGTTGATTCTCCCACCGCGTCGGCAGCGAAATCGCTCAAAAATTGGTTACGAAATCCTCCCTGAACCGTGATGCTCTTCAACAGTCCGCGTTCATTGATAGGAATGGTTTTCGAAGCGGCCATGAATGCATTGTAGCCATTCAACGTAGCGAGCGGACCGCTGGGCGTGCCTAAATGCCAATACGTGCCGACGCTGACTTCCGGCCACCATTTGTCGACGCGATCACGCAACAACCGGATTCTGACTTCAGGTCCGCCAACCACGTAGCTGTTGTCAACGTCTCCAACCTCGAGATTGAGCAAATCGCCAGTGAACCCGACTTCGAGCCAATCCAGGACGCCATAACTAAGAAGGATACCATGTCCCACCAACCCGACGCCCTCGGGCAGAGTTGGAACAAAAACGCAGTAGTTTAGAATAAACGTGCCCTTTGGCAGGGTAGCCGAGGTCGGGTTAATGAACATACCCGAAGGCCCTTCCAGAGTGATCAACCCCCGCGACGCTCTCGCGGTGGGGACTTCCACTACCGGACCTTCATCCTGGATTACTTTCGCATCCTGATGCGCGATGATCACATCCGGTCCGGCGATCGTCGCCGGAGCAACAGCGAACCCGGCCAACATTGACAGGGCGATGACCGTACAGATGGTGTTCCAACCAGATGACATAGGGGGACATCTTCTATCCCTATGAATAAGTGTCAATGCAAATTCAAGGCGATCCGTTAGGTCTTAAAGTCGTCGCGTTTAGCGTGAGCGGGCCTTCTGAATTGCCTGCGCCAGCAAATCGCAGACCGGATTAATCTCTTGCGGGTAAAGATTGGAGCGTTGAATCAAGGTGGCCTCCCGCATGACCGCCTCCAGAAGTCCAACAGCGCC
>DATFCK010000216.1:0-4677 GCA_035253185.1 Chthoniobacterales bacterium
GCCGAGGCCTCCCGGGTATTAAAGCCGAACGGAATGTTAGGTTTCACGGTCTGGGCCCCGCCTAACGACAATCCTTATGCAAAAATCATCGACGACGCCTTGGAGGCTTATGGCGATCTGAGCGTGCCCATGCCGAGCGGCCCGAACCATTACCTTTACTCGGGAGAGGAAGCTTTTCGCCAAGCATTGGCCGGCGCGGGCTTCGACGGTCAATCGATGGTCTTCGAATTGCATCGGATAGACTGGACAATTCCGAATCCGGGATTCGTGTTCGAAGCAGAACGATCTGCCGGAGTGCGCACCGCCGGACTACTCGCGCGCCAAACCCCGGAAAAGTTGGAGAAAATCCGGGAAGCTATCGAGGCGGAAGTAAAACGGTTCGCCCGCGGAAACGAATTCGCCGTGCCGAAGGCAGCCTATATCGTGGCGGCGACCAAGAAGTAACATCTGAATCCAGGGCTGGGGGAAATTAATCGCTAGCCCGCGCAACCCAGCCAGCGTCGGGTTGGCCGTCCGGCCCGGTCCGTGAAGATTCAGCCTAAAGATCCCAGCCGACGGTCGTTCGGCGGGCGCGTATCCGGCCGATCAGCGGCCCTGGTCCGATATAGGCAGACGCCGCAAACTTCAGGGGGAGGGGGATTGTCCCAAGGGCTGGGCAAAAAACGCCGGTTGGAGTGGGATCAACCCCGGCGGCAAAAAAATGCGCAAATTACGTAATTTTTAGCTGTTCGTCGCCGCCCGCATTATGGCATTCTTATTATTGGCGATAATCACCAACCATCTAAAGTTTGTAGAACAAATAGAACTTACCCGATGAATTTCACCGCCTTTGGCCGCGGCACCTCTCAACCCACCCAAGCTTTAAAGCGTCGCTTCGATCCGGTTTCTCCGAGCCTGCCTAAAACCAGTTCGCTCACTGGAAACGGTCATGACGAGACCAATGGCACTGCAAACGGCACCAGCAATGACAACGGGAACGGGCATGCCACCAACGGTCACGCTCATCCGCACCAAAATGGCAATGGCCAGGCCGCGGTTAACGGTAACGGTCACCTGACTGGCAACGGGAATGGCAATGGCACCAGCAGCGCCAAGGACAACGCTAACCTTAACGCCAACGGTAACGGGCGCCGAATCCCGAGCTTGCGCACAACGCTTTCCAGTGGTGTGTCCATCAAAGGCACGGTGAAGTTTCGCAGCGAATGCGAGATCGATGGCGAGGTTGAAGGCACAATCGAATCGGTTGGCAGCCTAACCGTCGGAAAAAACGGTCACATCCGCGGCGACATCCAAACCCGATCAGTCACTATTCACGGCACCGTCGATGGAAATGTTTCGGTGGGCGAAAAATGCGAACTGCGATCCGGCTGCACCCTGCGGGGAGACATCGAAACCAACAGCCTGGTCGTTGACGAAAATGTCAACTTTACCGGTAACGCCGCCATCGCTACCCGCGATTACTTATCCGAATTGCGTCCGCTCAAGCGCGATTGCACCTGCAATAGCAACGGTAACGGTAACGGTAACGGCGACGGCGAAAATCACAGTTAGGCGTTGCTCTTCGATAGCGGCATCAAAAAGCGCCAACGGCGCGCCATCAATTCTAGCCTGGGGCAACGCCCCAGGATAAATTCGTCGCGAGATCAGCGCTGAAGGCGCGATTCAACCTCCGCGTCGTTTAAATCCCAGGCTGGGGCAGCTCCGCACGTCATCAAAAGCGCCAACGGCGCGCCATCAATTCCAGCCTGGGGCAACGCCCCAGGTCATCAACCCATCGCGAGATCAGCGCTGAAGGCGCGACTCAATTCTGCCTGCGTGTTTCGAACAATAAAAAATCGCAGACCGGAATATCGGCGCCACCAACCCAGCCGGGATCTCGGCCAGACTGCTCTGGCCGAGATCGCCAACTAACAGGCTAACGAATTTAACAGATTAATCGCCCGAGCCTTCCGTCGGAGAAGGCGACGGCGATGGCGATGGCGACGAAGCCGGCGACGATTCCTCGCTCGGGCTGGGAGAAGCGGTCGGCGACGATTTCTTCTTCGTGCTTGAGGACGTGCTGGAACTGCTCGTCCCTGTCTTCTTGGTCGTCGATGACGTTGAGGTGCCAGTACTCTTCTTCGTGGCAGCGCTGGTGGACTGATGCGTCGTGGTCGACGCCGTTTCGTTCTGCTTACAGGCGGTGATGAAAGCAAGACCGACCACGGCGGTCATTAATCCGAAAATGAATTTTTTCATAGGTCAAGGTAGTTGAATTTCCGAGACGCTGAGACTGTTCAATTCGCTGTCTCACCGCAAGTCATTTGTGCGGGGCGATATCAAAAGTCGCGCCCGAATACCGCGCCGTTCCGTAGTAGCTGAAGCGATTCGATCAATGCGCTTAGGTCTCCCATACAACCATGTTTGCCGCCGAAGGTAACAATTTGAGGATGCAATAGAGCCAGGCACTGAGGTTTTGGTGCCTGGCGCGCGCAATGCGCACGCTTCGTGCTGGCCCAAAATACCGTCCGTCAGAAGGTTATTGACATTTATTCACAATTGGCCGAAACCACTCTCCCGCGCTAAAACCTATGCGTCCGACTTGGAAAGGCAGTATCTCCTTTGGGCTCGTTTATATTCCGATCGCGGTTTATCCCGCCACCCGCGAAGAAAGGATCAGTTTCCGGCAACTGCGTAAAAGCGATCTAAGCCCGATCCGTTATAAAAAAGTCGCCGACGCCGACATGAAAGAAGTGCCGGCCGACCAGATTGTGAAAGGCTTCGAGTACGAGAAAGGGCGTTACATCGTGCTTTCCGATGAAGATTTTGAAAAGGTGCGCATCGAATCGACCCATTCGATCGACATCACCGATTTCGTCGAGCTCGATCAGGTGGATCCGAAGTTTTTCTACAAACCCTATTTTCTCGAGCCGCAAAAGGGCGGCGAGAAAGCCTACGCGCTTTTGCACAAGGCGTTGAGTGGCACCGGCAAGATCGGTATCGCCAAAGTTGTAATCGCCAATCGGGAATATCTGGCTGCGGTCAAGCCGGATGGATTATTTCTGATTCTGGAGCTGATGCATTTCGCCGGCGAAGTGCTCACGCCCGAAGAATTGAACCGGCCTAACACGTCGCTCAACGACAAGGAATTGAAAATGGCGCAAACGCTGATCGACAGCATGAGCTCCGATTGGCAGCCGGAGAAGTATCGCGACGAGTACCGCAACGCGGTCATGGAAATGATCGAGCAAAAGGCGAAGAACAAACAGCTGCCCCCGGCTCCGGCGGCTGCTCCACGCAGCACCAACGTGGTCGACCTGGTAAAAGTCCTGCAGGAAAGCATCAATCGCAGCAAGTCAGTGAAGGTGAAACGCGGCAGCAGCGGTAACGGCGCCAGACGTTCCACCTCTACGTTAGTCAAACAAAAGCGCCGCAGCACCGCGGCCGCCTGACTTCAGTGGCATCGGCATCCTGCCGATGATCTTTCAGCGTTTCAGCTGTCAGCTTTCAGCTTTCAGTTGTCAGTTTTCAACTCTCAACTCTCAACTCTCAGCTCCTCAACTCCTCGACCTATCAACCCCTCATTGGACTTCTGCTTTCCCCACTGCCCGCGTTCACATCTCGTTTCGCTCTTCCCAATTGCCCCACTTTGGCTCAGTATTGCCGGACATGGCCCTGCGACCGAGCAGTGCAATTCCTTCTTCGCCCCGGTTGCTCGACCGCGTGCGGCAGCATTTGCGTCTTCGACATTATAGTATTCGAACTGAACAGGCTTATACCGATTGGATCCGGCGTTTCATCCTGTTTCACGGAAAACGCCACCCACAGGAAATGGGCGAAGCGGAAATCAGTGCTTTTCTAACGCATCTGGCTAACGATCGCAACGTCGCCGCTTCCACCCAGAACCAGGCCCTTAGCGCCCTTCTGTTTCTTTACCAGGTCGTACTCGATACAAAACTTGATTGGATGGACGACCTCGACCGGGTCAAACGTCCCCCCAAAGTACCGGTCGTTTTGACGCAGAAAGAAGTTCGCGCCGTTCTTGCCCAGTTGACCGGTGACTACCGGCTGATGGCCGAACTTCTTTACGGCAGCGGCCTTCGATTGCTGGAATGTTTGCGGCTTCGGGTCAAAGATGTCGATTTCGGGTATAACCAGATTACCGTGCGCGACGGTAAAGGGTTTCGCGACCGCATCACGATTCTTCCTGAACGGTTGCGGAAACCACTTCGGCAACATCTCGCCCGGGTGAAAGAACTTCATTCCCAGGACTTGGCCGTGGGGCGGGGCAAAGTTTATCTGCCGTTTGCTTTGGCTCAAAAATATAAAAACGCGGAGCGAAGCTGGTCCTGGCAGTACGTGTTTCCGGCGGCAAAACTTTCGGTCGACCCGCGGTCATACGAAACCCGCCGCCACCATGTTGACGAAAAGAACCTGCAAAATCGGGTTAAGATGGCTGTTCAACGGGCCAAAGTTACAAAACTTGCGAGCTGTCATACCTTTCGGCACAGCTTTGCCACTCATCTACTGGAGGCGGGATACGATATTCGAAATGTTCAGGAACTGCTGGGCCACCGGGATGTGACCACCACCATGATCTACACGCACGTGCTCAACAAGCCGGGCCTGGCGATTCAAAGTCCCCTGGATAAATCCAGGAAACTTCCCCGTAAAGCCGCTCCCCGGGGCCGCTCCCGT
>DATFCK010000217.1:0-2908 GCA_035253185.1 Chthoniobacterales bacterium
TTTTATCATTTCATTCATGCCATCGCCTTATTCGCGCTGGGACTCTTTGGCGCGACCAGCCGGGGCGCGGTTTGGCTATTTGTCGCCGGCATCGTCATTTTCAGCGGCAGTTTGTATTTCATGGCACTAACGAATTGGCGCTGGCTCGGGGCGGTGACCCCAATCGGCGGTCTCTGTTTTCTGGCGGGTTGGGCCTGGCTGATATTTTTCCCGCCGTCGCGTTAGTGCTTTCACGACCGTGGCCAGCACCCTTCTTCCTTGGACGTTGAACGTTGAACGTTAAACCAGACCGCAGACCTTTGCTCATGAGCATGAGCATGAGCATGAGCATGAGCATGAGCATGAGGGGGCATGGCGAGTGGGAATCCCGACTTGGCGTGGCAGGGAATTCGCTGTTAGTTTGCTGACCATCAAATGCTGAACGGCCTGATCGAAACGCAAAAAGCAGCGGTCACGATCGGAGTCTTTGTCGCGACTTTCTTCGTCGCGCTCACCATCGGTCGTTACCTCAAGCGCCGCGCCGGAGTGCGCTTCGGGATCCTGTTCCAGCTATTCTGTTTAGGCATCGCGTTCTACGCCGCAACCGTGGTCGCCGGCGTCCACGCCGATTGGCGCAATCATGTCGGCGCGATCTTAATAATACTGTCGACTGCGGTGGTGGTGGCGCTGCTCGACCGCTACCTCTGGGATTTCTATTTCGAACAGAAGAAGCAGACCCCGATTCCTCATTTCCCACGCCAGGTGGTGGCGCTGGTTCTCTACCTGATCGCACTGCTCGGTGTGCTTTGGTATGGGTATCACGCCGACCGCTGGCTAACGGGATTACTCGCCACCTCCGGTGTCGCCGCCATTATCATAGGTTTGGCCGGTCAAAACCTGCTGGGCGGCATCATTGCCGGCGTCTCGCTCCAGATCAATCGGCCTTACAAGGTAGGCGACTGGCTCCAGGTCAGCGATCGCGTCTTCGCCGAGGTGATGGAGATCAACTGGCGATCCACCCGGCTCCGGACTAACGACAACGTTTATCTGGACATACCTAACAACGAGATCATCAGACAGACGATCATCAATCTGCATTATCCGACCGAACTGCATGCCGTCCGGGTCCGGGTTGGAGTAGATTACAGTGCGCCTCCCACCCGGGTGAAGGATGCGCTGTTTCACGCCGCTTCCACTGCGGCCGGCGTGCTGCCGCAGCCCCCGGTGCGAGTCTTTCTGGTCGATTTCGGCGACCACGCGATGATTTACGAAATAAAGTTTTACATGGGAAACCATTCCAAGATTAACGAGATCAACGATGCCGTTCGGACAAATATCTGGTACGAACTAAAGCGGCAGCAGATTCGAATTCCCTACCCGATGCGCACATTGCAGCTCGAACGCCGGGCGCCGCGCCCAGTCGCCGACGATCAGGAAGAAGCCCGGGGCATTCTGCGAAACGATCCCTTGTTCCAATGTCTATCGGACGAACAGCTCGATGCCATTGTGAAACAGTCACGACTCGATCATTTTGGCCGCGGCGAACGGGTAATCGAAGAAGGCGCCGAGGGCGATTCGATGTTCGTGCTGTTGCGAGGAGCGGCGCAGGTGTTTGTGGCAAAGAACGGAAGTTCGATTCCGATTGCGACGCTTGGCTCGGGTGAATGTTTTGGCGAAATGTCATTGCTCACGGGCGAGCGCCGCAGCGCAACCGTAGCGGCCAAGGGCGATTGTTATGTCATGGAAATCAGCAAACCGGTAATGGCCGAGATTATTCGCGAATCGCCCGATACCCTGCGCCGGTTAAGCGAGATCCTGGCTCAACGACGAATCGAGACCGAAGGTGTGCTCAAGGAAGCGATGGGCGCGGCGGAGCAGGAAGCAAAAGAACGCGAATACCGCGCTACCTTCATGAAACGATTGCACGATTTCTTTTCGTTATGAAGTGGCGTCGTCACCCGGCCGGCATCGCTACCCGGAGTGGTTGCGGGCGTGGTGCTGTCAATGTTTCCCCTGACATCGGCTGGTCCCGGCGAGCCCATGTGCTGACGGACTGGAAACGGATGCCTCATTTCTAATCGTGCCAAAGGTCCGGCTGCGCGACATCGTCAAAACGCTGGTCCGCTCGCGATCGCTGGCGTTCACCCGTGATATCGTTCGCCAGCAACGCACCAGCTCGTTAGGCAAAATTCGCTGGCACGACCGTGACGTCTACTATCGTCCCGGCACCACCGATCCACTCGTGCTCCAACAAATTCTTCTAAAGACCGGCCGCAAAGCTGAATATTATCTGCCACCTCGCTTTCAGCCGGAAGTCATCCTCGATATCGGCAGCAATATCGGAGCGGCAATTCTCTACTTTCAGCAATGTTTTCCCAAGGCGCGCATTATCGGATTCGAACCGCATCCGGATACGTTCGCGGTATTGCAAAAAAACGTGGCCAACTTGTCACAAGTCACGGTATTAAACTGCGGACTGGGATCGGCCAATACTCAGGTCATTGTTCCGGCTGAGTCCGTAAACTTCGGCGCGTTTAGCACAAAAGGCAGAGCGCGTGGGCAAGCCGAAGAACGCGGAGTCGTCGAATGCGAGGTGCGACGACTCGATGATGTGCTACGCGAGCTCGACATCCAGAAAATCGACCTCATCAAAATCGATTGCGAAGGCGCCGAAGCCGATGTGATTACCGGGCTGTCCCCTCAAATCCTCGAGCAATGCCAGTGGATCGTCGGGGAACTGCATGACGCCTCGGCCTTTACCGTTTTAGCCAGGCTCTCACCTTACTTTGACATCGATTTGAAGAAACGAATGTTCAGTTCCCTGTTCCGATTCCACGCCTGCAACCTGTCGAATATCAGGACATTACGGGAGGGCCTCGATATCGATGCCCTCCAGCGCTAGCAGGCTGGTGAAATCCCGGGGCGGCCC
>DATFCK010000218.1:0-3900 GCA_035253185.1 Chthoniobacterales bacterium
AGGCTCGGCGAAATAGGCGCGCCAGGATTTCTTCTCGCCTAATTCTCATTAGCACCCGCCTTCAGGCCGGTGGAAAAGTGAAAAACGAACGTAAGCCAGCCGTTTTAACGGCTTAAACGTTCGCAACGTTGTGCTCAACAGGTAAGCCATTAAAAAGGCTGAATTATCCGCACTCGTGAATGATTACTTTGTAGCGGCGGTCTGTGACCGTCGCATAATCGATTGTCCGCGCGGGGCTACCGCCAAAAGAAAATTAGTGCGACAGTCATCCGCCTTCGCTTCGCTACGGCGCGACAGGTAGACCGCCGCTACGAAGAAAATCGATCGAATTTTTGTTGGTGCCCGGTTTACTTTGTGCTACAAAGTCTTCCATGAATGACCGGATGAACGCCGAAGAAAACCTCCGCATCATTCGCCAGTTGATGGAGCGCGCCACCGTTTATCGCGCCATCGCCGCTCCCAGCGCACTCGTGGCCGGTATCCTGTCGCTCCTCGCCGCCGCAGCGGTTTATTACAACAACGAAGTCCGTCTGGTCCTCGGACGAACAGTTCGTCCCCGGGAGTTCGCTTTGCTCTGGATCGCAGTTCTGATCCTCGCCGGAATCGCCAACGCCTACTTCCTTTGGCGCGAAGCAAACCGTGATGGCCGGCCGTTCGTTTCGGCCGGAATGAAACTCGCCTTGCGCGCGATCATCCCGAATCTGCTCATTCCGGCGGCGTTTACCATCTGGTTCTTTCAAACCGGTTACCTCGGCGCTCAGGAACTCGAGCTGGTCACGGTGTGGGTGGCGTTCTATGGCCTGGCCTTACTGTCCACGAGTCTGTTCGCCCCCCAGTCGTTAACCATTCTCGGCTGGGCTTTTCTTCTCACCGCGGTCGCAACGCCGGTGCTGAGCGAGTGGATCGATCGGCTGACGGACGATGCCCCCGATACCATCATGGGTCTTACCTTTGGCGTTTATCACCTGATCTACGCCATCGGCACCTGGGCCCGCTCGGACCGCGTCACCGAACAATCGGCAATCGAATGAGCGATGCTGGAATTCCACAAGCTCGACAAAGCCATCCACGAAAAAGGACGGCTGGCCATCATGACCTTGTTGGCGACGCGGGTGAGCTGGTCCTATGGCGACCTGAAGACGGAGCTGGGGATGAGCGACGGCAACCTGATCACGCACCTGCGAACGCTGCACAAATCGGGTTTGGTAGCGACCACCAAAGAGGTCAGGGACCGGCCGCAAACGACATATTCGCTGACCAAAAAGGGAAGAACAGCGTTCAGCGAATACCTGCGAGTGTTGGAAGGGATCATCAAACTGGGAAAGAAATGAAAAAATTTTGCGAATATACTTTGTATCACAAAGTGAAGACCGCTCTCTTTATCCTTTTCTGGGTCTGTTTCGGCAGCGACCGGTTAAACCGGTCGCTACTCTCACGCCGCCCGTTTTTTTATTTTCCCGGTTTATGAAAGTCATTCTGGCCCAGCATTTCGGGGTTTGTTTCGGGGTCCGCGACGCCATTGCCCAGGCGAAGGAACTGGCGCGAGAGGGGCCACTAACCATCCTGGGCGAACTGGTGCATAACCCGGTCGTCCATGAGCAATTGCGGGAACAGGGCGTGGACCAGGGATCGCTCGACGATGTTAGGCCAAGGTCGCACCGGGTGATGATAACAGCTCACGGCGCGTCCGATCGACAGCGGCGGAAATGGCGCGATGCCGGTTACGACGTGGCCGATGCCACCTGCCCGCTGGTGCAGCATGCTCACGAGCAATTGAAAAGGCTGGTAGCCGCCGGCTATTTCCCGGTCGTCATCGGCAAACCGGGACACGTCGAAGTCCGTGGCCTAACAGAAGATTTTTCCGGCGCGGCAGTCGTCGAGAAGTTGAGCGATCTGGAAAAACTGCCGGTGCGCGCTCGTTACGGAATCATTTCGCAGACGACCCAGCCGATCGATCAGGTCCGCCGAATGGTCGCGGCGATTCGCCACCGGCACCGGGAATCCGAGGTTGTATTCGTCGACACCGTCTGCCGGCCGACCAAGGAACGGCAAACGGCACTGGGCGAACTTATCGATCAGGCCGACGTGATCGTGGTGGTTGGCGGTCACCACAGCAACAACACGCGGCAGCTCGTTCAAACCTGCCGGTTGGCGGGCCGAACTACTTTTCATGTGGAACGTCCGGAGGAACTTCAGCCCGAATGGTTCATTGGTGTAAGCACCGTCGGCCTAACGGCGGGAACTTCCACTTTGCCTGAGACGATTGGGGCGGTGCATAAACGGCTTCTGCGCTTGTCCACCCCGTCCCCTTCATGATGACGCGCTGGAGGGCGATGCTGCGCGGCGACGCGGAGAAGCTATCGGGCTGGCTGGCTGCTTCCGATACGCGATCAATAGTCAGTTGCCTGATCACCATTGTCATCGGGTCGGCGCTTTACGGCTTCACCATCGGAATCTGGCGCGCGCCGCTGCAGTCATTGTTCACCGCAATCAAGTTTCCGCTGCTGATTTTGCTGACCTGCGCCGCAAACGGATTGCTGAATGGAATGCTCGCGCAAGTTCTTGGCTCGGGTCTTTCCTTCAAACAAACGACGCTGGCCGTGCTGATGAGCTTCGCTATCGTGGCGATTATACTCGGCAGCTTCAGTCCGGTTACGTTGTTTGTTTGGTATAACGCGCCCCCACTGGCATCGGTCAACGCTACCGCCGGATACAGTGTGATTCTGCTCAGCCATGTATTTCTGATTGCGTTTGCTGGGGTACTGGCGAATCGGCGTCTCCTTGATCTGCTAAAAAAATTCAGCGGACAAACCCGCACCGCTCACGCAGTGTTCTACAGCTGGCTGGCCGGCAATCTTTTCCTGGGTGCGCAGCTCGCCTGGAATCTGCGCCCATTCATCGGGCATCCGACGATCGCGGTTCAATTTCTTCGCGATGATGCATTGCGGGGAAATTTCTACGAAGCGGTGTGGGCCGCGATCCGAAACCTTTTCCTTTAACAACAACCAAAACGAATCGTTAGACCAATTATGCCAAACCAAATACCACCACCGCTACCATCGCAGCGTCGAAGCCCATTTGTTTTCGAACCAATGCCGGAAGGGCAATCAGCCGTCGGCGCACTTGAAACCCTTTTGAAACAGCCGGGCCGCATCATCTACGAATTGCAGCAGAACTGGCGTGCGAATCTGAGCGCGTGGCTCCTGATTTTCGCGTTAATCGGCATTGCCGCCTACGGACTGGTGGTTGGAAGTTTTTCCGGCGGCAAACAGCTCTGGATTGCGCCGGCCAAACTCTCCATCGGCACGCTATTTTCCATCGTCATATGTCTGCCGAGCCTTTACATCTTCGCGTGTCTCGCCGGAGTGGAAACACGGGTGCGCACAATCGCGGGAGTGTTTTTTGCCGCGGTAGCGTTAACGTCATTGCTCCTGATCGGATTCGCGCCGGTGGCGTGGATTTTTTCGCAGGCGACCGATTCGGTCGCATTCATGGGCGCGTTTCACCTGCTTTTGTGGGCGATCGCGATCGGCTTCGGTTTGCGCTTAATCGTGGCAACGAGCCGATTGCTTACCGGCTACAATCACGGGCATTTGAACTTGTGGAGCCTCATTTTCATCCTGGTCTGCCTGCAAATGATGACCACGCTTCGACCAATTGTTGGCAAATCAGATCGATTCTTTCCCGGCGAAAAGAAATTCTTCGTCGCTCATTGGTTCGACACAATGAACCAGCCGGGCAATGCGAAATCGAATCAGCCAAACTAATACTGAAGACTACCGACACGCTCTGTTCCGGGGAGCACAGGCTGCCAGCCTGTTGGTTTCGGCCGCTGCGCCGAAACAGCGTTGTTAGGGAGAGTCCGCGAAGGCAGGGCCGCCTTCGCCCACAGGCTGGCAG